>CALBPH010000097.1 GCA_937899365.1 uncultured Leptolyngbya sp. | reverse complement strand
ATGTTGTTGAAGTGTCTGTGCTTGGCCCGGCTGAAGAGAGGTAACCGATGGCCAAACATATTGAACAGTAGACCAGGATAAAGGGCTACTGGTAGATAAACCTAACAAGTTGGGCGGTAGGGCCGCAGGCAAAAAGATAACCAGGAATGCCTCTAATTCTTGGGTATGGCCAAAATGGTGTATCTGATTGGCACAAATATGAATCAATGTCCCTGCTTTGACCGAATACTCAGTGAAGTCAACGCCGTGAGTCCCTTGCCCTTGAGTAAACAAAATTAAAGCGTGGAAGTGGAGGCGGTGTGCCTGCCAAGGATCATGGTCACTTGGCAGCTTGCGTCGATTTAAAGTCTCTAGTCGAACGACTTCAAATCGACTGTTAACGCCAGGTGACCATTGCACATTTGCCAGGGACGATGCGTCCATTTTTGACCCTAAATATTATCAATTTTGACCACTTATTATACCAATAGGCTTGTCTATAATGACCGAACTGAGTCCGAGTGAGCAAATGTCTAGTTATCTCTCCAGTAAAAATTATGCGCTCTTTTCTAAAACGTCGCCCTCAGATAAATCTCATACATAAGATAGGGGCTAAGGGATGAAAATTGGAATTACAGCTGCCACTGGACAGCTTGGGGCCGCAATTTTATCGCAAATGATTGAGCGGTTAGGCGGTAATCATGTTGTTGCGATCGCCCGATCTCCTCACAAACTCTCGAATCAAAAGATTGAGTCACGTCAGGGAGACTACGATCAGCCTAATGAGCTGGTTGCGGCTTTTCAAAGCCTTGATACGGTGATGTTGATTTCGGGCAATGCTCCACCAGAAATTCGATTGCAACAGCATCTCAATATCATCGAAGCCGCCGTTACCGCTGACGTCAAAAAAGTCGTCTTTTCAGGCATCTTGGTAGAGGGGCATGCTGAAGGATTTAGAGCTGCTCTAGATGTTTCCCTGGCCACGGAAAAAGCATTGATCAACGGCGGGCTTCAGTGGGTTATCGGTCGTAATGGTATTTATCTCGATCCTGATTTGGAATATATCGATGCCTACATCAAAGAGGGGAGGGTTTCCAACTGCGCTGGAGATGGCAAATGTGCCTATACTGCCCGGAGCGAACTTGCGATCGCCTATGCCTATTTGCTCACGAACGAGTCAATGAATGGCAAAATCTACAACTTGGTCGGCGAATCTATTACGCAGCAGCAACTGACAGACTACATTAACGATTTCTTTGGCGTGAATCTGTCCTACGAATCTATGAGTGTTGAGGCGTATCGGCAGAATCGTATTCAGGCATTTAATAGCGATATGTTTGGCAATATTATCGCTGGCATTTACGAAAATATTCGGAACGGTGGGTTTGATGCCGACTCAGACTACGCGAGGGTTACTGGCCGCCCCCATAAGACAATTCGAGAACTCTTTGCCAGTTTCAAAGATTCTCAGACATGAACTATCCGTGCTGCAGCACGTTGTTTTTCAGGTACTTAAAACAGGACAGAAATTAGCATGAAAGGAAGACTAAGCGCCGGTACATTAGCATTGTTCCTAACAGTCACAATGGTTGGGTATGGATGCCAAGACGTTAACACAGTAGGTATTTCAGCCAACTGCCCTGTGGACGAGTCCTACGTGAGCGCCAGTGGGCATGCTCAAGGGGATCGTTCGCGCGCGGTGCTAGCTGACATGTTCAAAGCAGCAGCAGCCAACGACTATAGTGCGTTTATGGCGATCGCGGCCGATCCCTATATTCAACACAGTCCTGATTTAGCCGATGGCTGGGAACCGGTCTGGAAGCTTTTGGTGAATCGGCCTGCCGGCTTTTCAACGCGTCAAATGCAATGGCTGGGTGGGGATGGTTTTCTCGACAATGGGGATTTTCTAGTAATGTTCCGTGAGGTGGATCGCGGCGATGGTACGGGGCCGAGTAAAATTGTTGATCTGTTGCGATTTGATGAGAATGGCAAATACGCTGAGC
>CALBPH010000096.1 GCA_937899365.1 uncultured Leptolyngbya sp. | reverse complement strand
TCAACAGGCTAACAACCTGCTAACAGTCTGACACTATCTTGACCGACGCACTGAGCCAAATGACACGTAGGCATTTTCAGCATGATACAGGTGGCAGCGGTCAACAATATTGCGCATAAAGTTCCAGGTGAACTTCTCTTCGCGAATGCGGACCCGATCTCCCCAATTGTCCTTTAGACTCCTGTGGGCCATCCGCAGGTTATAGGAGGGAATACCGGTGGAAATATGGTGGGGCACATGGACACTGATGTCATGGCACAGAACTTCAATCCACTTGGGGTAGTCGCAGTGAACCGTACCAGCGAGCTGGGCTTCAACTTCATTCCAGGTTTCAGCCGGGCGAAACTGGATGTCGGGGGCGGTGTGGTGCACCAGGGTGAAGGTACTCATCCAAAAGTGATAACCCAACCAAGGCATAAGCCAAAACTTAACCCAGCCCCAAACGCCCAATGTTGCAATCATTGTGGGAAAAACAACAGCTGCAAAGATAACAACCACAGCGATGGATACTTTGGCCTTACTTTTATCGCGCTCGGCAAAATTATTTAAATTGAAGTGGATGCCGGCCCAGTGGATTACGGAGGCCAACCACCAGAGTCGTCCACGCATCAGCCAGTAGGCCGACTGCATCAGCTTATTTTCTGAGGTGAATGTCTCGACATACCAAGGATGCCAGGCATTATCCACTTCTTGCTTATTGGTATGGCGATGGTGGTGGTCATGGAGCAATCGCCAGGGGTGAAATGGATAGATTAGCGGTAGAAAGGCGATATGCCCCACTAGATTATTTACCCAACGGCTCTTGGCAAAGGAACGGTGACCACAGTCATGGCCAACGACAAACCAACCGGTCAAAGCAGTACCCGCTAAAAACCAGGCAAAGGGTAGTAAAAACCAAGGCGATAGTGCGATCGCAACATAGCCCACAATTGCCATCACAACACTAAGACCCACCTGCTGCCATGCCTTACGAGAATTTTTCTCGAAACATTCCTTAGGCAGGGTCTTAATCACATCCCTCAGGGTTACATTTGCCAACGGCCCATCTGAGGGCCGACTGGTTGATACCCTATCTAGTATTGCGGTCATAGATTTTCCACACTCCGAATTGACAGAATTGTCGTTGTAAACCAGGCCCCACAATGATGGACGCCTTTAGATCGCAGCCCGGACAAACGCCACTAAAAAGCGCACCACAGCCGGAAGCGGTCTGTATGCGCCGGACCACACCCCTAACGGGGAGATGCAACTCTAGTTAAACTTGTTAAAGAATTATTAGAGCTGCTTAACAAATTGTTTAGATTCTACTATGGCGCGGGCTACGTTCTGCCATGAATTGGAACGGAGTGGGCAAATGGATAAACCCTATGGGTATGTATGACTAGAAAGTTGAGGTTATTTAAACACACAAATGTAGGGATAACGTCTCAGTTACCCCTACAAGTCCATAACGATTGGCTGAGTCAGCTGCCTGACGAGAGCACTCGGCTCAGCCGCTGCCCCCAGCCAAACAATTGTCTAGGCTAAAACTGCTGTCCTTCAGGGGTGGATGCCGCAGCACCCGGCTCAGCGTCAAGGGCTTCCTGCTGTCGCTGACGAAAATCAGCCGCGGCTGAGTCAATGTTGCGATCGCTCTTACGACTAAATTCGTCTGAACTCAAACCATCTGCTCGACGAGCATTGCTCATCAAATCGGTCAGGCTGACGCCGCTACCGCCAAAGACTTCATTGTTATCAGCGTCGCCGCTAAGGTCATCAAACCCGCCATTGGTTTGGGCCAATGCTGGAACAGCAGCCAGACCGAGAGCCAAACCTAGACCCGTGATAGAAGCCAGTGCGTTTTTAAGGATGCGTGCCATGGTAAAGGTCGTTGAGGTAAACGTTGAGTTACAAGTCTCAGCTGATTAGCTAATGCCCACAGTCTAGCAAGACAATTAATGGTTGATGCAACCCCATCGTCAGTTTTTTAACTGGTTGCCCTA
>CALBPH010000095.1 GCA_937899365.1 uncultured Leptolyngbya sp. | reverse complement strand
AGGTCTTATTGACGCCAGCTAGCGTCACCTGTGTTTGTTTGGGGCTAGGGGCTGCAGCTGCCTGTGTGTTTGGAGCTGATTGCTGGTTTGGTGATGCTATGGGGGGCACTACCGCAGCTGTCTGAAACCTTACAGCACGTCTTGTTTGAGTTTGTTGGCGACGGTTGTAATGGGTTTTAGGCGGAGTCACGGCAGATGTCATAGGGGGGAACGGTATTACTAGGGGCAGAGATTGGACTCAGAAGTTCGGGGCTGCACTTTGTCTCTGTACAAGAATATAGGTAATGCGACAAATGTCCAGTCTCTTGACAAAATTTTATAGGGTTTTGGGCTCATGTGTTTGGCGTGCTTAATCTGTAATGGTCAATCAGCTTAAGAACGCCAACCTAGGTCATAGCCGATGGAGCGCCAGACAAATTTGGGTAGTGCCAGCATCCGTCGCCAGCGCCAGGGCTCTTGGTAGAGCCGATAGAGCCATTCGAGATTGTTATTGCACATCCAACGGGGGGCTCGCTGCTTGGTCCCGGCCCAAATATCAAAGCTGCCGCCCACACCGATCCAGATTGCATGGGGGCAAAGCTGACGGTGGGCTGCAATCCATAACTCTTGGCGGGGTACCCCTAGACCGACAAAGATGATGCTGGGCTGTAGTTTCTGGAGTTGGGCTTGGAACTCTAGCTGCTCGGGATCTGAGAGATAGCCGTGCTGTGCGATCGCAACCTTTAAATCTGGACATTGCCGCTGCCAATGTTGGGCGGCAGACTGAGCTAAATCTGGAGCCCCACCATAAAACACCACTGGTTCAGTGGGCTGGAGCCGTTTTAGTATATCTGCGGCAAACTCAATACCGGCATATCGCTTGAGTTTGCGCCGCTGCACCCACCGAAAATAGAGCTCTACACCGGCTCCGTCGGGAATCACTAGTGTGGCGTTCTGAACAATCTTTTGTAGATCGATATTGGTTTCAGCCTGGACGCACATTTCCGCATTCAGGGTGATTACATGGCCACCGACTCCTGACTGCATCGTTTCCAGCAGCCAGCCCACATAGTCGGTACTTGCATGTACCGGTAAACCCATGACAAATAGCTTTTTGAGCGGAGCAGGAAGAACAGTCACGACAAGCTACTGAGCACAAAACGATTTAAGTGACCTAAGGGTGCCACGCACACGGTATATCCGTTGATTAGTAATGACAAGCCCTATCCTGACACAAGATTAAGGCCCTTGCTGATTTAGAAGATAAACCTGATCGCTTAGAGGTGCTGTTGGATAGCCTCTTGCAGATAAATCATCTCAAGGAGCAGCAACACCAGATTAAAAATCTTCCTCTTCGTATTCCATAACTTTTTTCTTTTGAGGAATGTTTAAGGGCTGGGCCTGGTAAGGTTCTGCCTCAGGTATGGGCTGTTCTACAGGGGGACGAACGGGCTGTTCAAGTTCGAGCCGCTGTGGCGGTGCCACTTCACGACGTGCCTGTGGCGCCTGTTGTTTGATGCCCGAAGGCAGCTGATTGCTAGCTGATGTTGGCATGATGTAACCATCGTCTTCGCGCTCCCAGGGAGCGGTGCCCAAACCCAGCCGTTCCAATAGCCCCACACTAATCTGCTTGAGCTTTTCCTCTGACCCTTCAAAGACAATGATGCGATCTGGGCCGGTGCTGACAATTTCTTCGACCGGTAGCTCGTAGGAGCTAATCACTTGGTCTGGGATTTGGGGTAGCCCCATGGAGGCGATGACCAGGGACTGGAGCTTGCCACTAACCACATCAAATTTGAACCCACGGACGCGCCCCAACCCCTCACCTGACTCGGTAATGACCTCGCTTTTAATCAAGTTAGTGTAGTTGGCCACGCTAATGTCATCTTCAATGACCGTATCATCATCGACTAAGATGACATCCCCAATTTTGCGAATGCTGCTCAGCAGCATGATTTGTTCAGGCCCAGACACGACCTTAGATAGAATATTGTCCCGTAGACCCAGGGCCACGACTTCGCCGCCTTCACCTCGACCTCTATCTATATCGACCCAAAGCTGACTGACTACGCCGAGGCGACGGCCTGTAGAGCGGGTAATCACTTGGGTGCCAATCATGTCGGAGCGCAGCCGACTTTGTTCAAAACTCATCGCTGGGGTCTAATGTGAGGGGTCTAAGCGGTCTATGTCACTAAAGAGCATGTTTCTTAGCTTATTAAAAAAACGTGCTTCATCACATTACACCCTATACTTCGTTTTTTTGACAGTGTGTGAATCCGTAAGGGGGGAGCTATCCGCCAGCCGTTGCTCGCTGCAGATTGATACCCAGGACTTGGGTGTAGGCTCCCCGCGCCTGGGTAACACCGATGGTGCGTTCGGCCGATTCAATCATGGGGAGGCGCAAACTAACCACAAAAAACTGGGCTTGTTGGGCCTGGTGTCGGATAAATTTTGAGAGGCGATCGACGTTGGCAACGTCTAGGAACATATCCACTTCGTCAAAGGCGTAGAACGGTGAGGGGCGGTAGCGCTGAAGGGCAAAGATAAAGCTGAGGGCTGTGAGGGATTTTTCACCACCAGACATGGAGGCTAACCGCCGAACGGGTTTGCCTTTGGGGTGGGCAACTAGGTTAAGACCCCCGTTGAAGGGATCTTGGGGGTCGTCAAGCTGGAGATAGCCGTCACCGTCAGATAGCTCTGCAAAAATGGCTTGGAAGTTTTTGTTTACGGCCTCAAAAGCTTCTTGAAAGGCATGGCGCCGGAGGGTGGTGAAGTTTTCGATCCTTAGCAAAAGCTCGGTGCGCTCGTCTTCTAGGGTGGTGAGCTTGGAGGTGAGCTCTTCTAAACGTTCCTGGGTGCGTTCATATTCTTCTAGGGCGAGCATGTTAACCGGTTCCATGGCCTCTAGCCGTCGCTGGAGTGACTTGAGCTGCTTCTGTAATGTCTCGAGATCAAGATCGTCTGGTATTTCGGGTAGGGGGTCCGGTAATTCTGCCTGCTGGGTTTCAATAGCTGTGTGCAGTGCGCTTAGCTGCTGTTGGCGTTCCTGCTGGGTTTCACTGAGTTTTTGTTGCTTCCACTCTAGTTGCTGGAGCTGGTTGCGCTGGTCCCGTAGCTGGTGTTCTTTGCGATCGCGTTCGGTCTTTTCACCAGCCAAGGTTTTATCAAGCTCGGCCAGGGCGGCTTGGGTGGTGATGATTTCTTGCTTTAACGCCGCTTGCTGCTGATTAAATTCGGTTTGCTGGTTAATTTGGGTTTGCTGCTGCTGACGTCCTTGGTCGATGCTTTGCTGGGCAATCTGGATTTTTTCTTCTAAGCGTTGACGCTGGGCGTCTAGCTGATTGCGCCGCTGCTGAGCCGTTTGCAGTGCCTGCTGCCGTTCGGTGAGTTCTGCTTCTAAGGCACGTACTTTGCCCTGGGCCTGCTGCCATTCGCTGTGGGTTTGGGATTCTTCTAGGGCAGTTAACTCCTGGCGTTTTTGCTGTAGCTGTGTTTCCTGCTCGGGCAGGGTTGTTTCTAAGGTTTGGAGACGTGATTGGGCGGCAGTATATTCTGACTGGTACTGCTGCAGCTGTTGCTGGGCTTTGTCGAGGCGTTGCTGCAGCTGCTGACGCTGTTGCTGGGCTTGGTTATTTTGTAATTGCTGTTCGCGATGGCGTTGGCGGGTTTCAATCAGGGTTTTGGATTGGGCTTTGACGGTGGCATCGGCGTTGGCTAGGGTGCGATCGCAACGTCCCAAAATCCGCTCAATCTCCTGTAGTCTTTCGCGTAAAGCCTTGGCCTCAGCCGATTCCCCAGCTTCAACGGTGCCAAAATGCAGACGGCCCTGTCGACGTAAACTGCCCCCGGTCATGGCACCGCTGCTTTCTAGCACCTCACCATCCAGGGTGACCATGCGAAACTTGCCCAGGTGACGGCGGGCATCGCTCAGGCGCTCAAACACCGCCGTATTGCCAAACACAAAGGCAAATACCTGGCGATAGACGTCATCGCATTCAATCAGTTCTACGGCGTAGTCTACAAATCCATCGGGGCGTTCCCAACGACCCAGCTGCTGACTGCGGGGAGCGCGTATGGCATTGAGGGGTAAGAAGGTGGCGCGACCAGCCCGCTGACGTTTGAGGATATCGATGCCCTTGGCCGCAACGCCATCATTGTCGACGACCAAGTAGCCAAGGCGAGCCCCAGCTGCAATTTCTAGGGCGGTCTGATACTTGGGGTCGACTCGACCTAGCTGCGCCACGAGACCACAGATGCCGGTGAGACCGCTTTTTACCAAAACCTCGGTGGCTTGGGTGCCACGGGTTTCTTGTAAAGCCTGCTCTTGGGCCTCCAGTTTATCCAGCTCTCGCTGCTTTTCTCGCTGTTCGCGCAGCAGTCGATCTCGTGTTTCTCGTTGGGTTTTGAGGTCTTGCTCGGCTGCTGCCACCGATTGGGCAAGGGTTTGGATGGTGGTTTCTAGGGTTGAGGCCTCGGCGCCTATGGTGGTCGGTGAGGCGGTGAGTTCGGTTTCTAGGGTCTGAATAGCCTCTGTTTGGGCGGTGATTTGGCTTTGGAGCTGATTGAGTCGTTCCTGTAGCCGTACTTGCTCAGTGCGCTGGGGCTCGAGGGCGCTTAGCTGAGACTCAACTTCTCGACGCAGGGTGGTTTGGGTTTCAACCCAAGCTTGGGAGGCCGTTGCGATCGCACTGGTTGCTTCCCGGCTTTCCTCCACCGCCTGTGCGGCTCGGTCTTTGGCTGCCTGTAGCTGGGTGATTTCAGTCTCACTCAGTTGGGTTAACTGTTGGCCTAAGGTTTTTAACTCTTGGCTTTGGCTCTGTAACGCTGTCTGGGTCGCCTGCAATTTGGCCGCCAGTTCGCGGGTGGACTGGCTCAGGGCCTGTTCCTGACGTTCCAGTTGACGTAGCTCTGCCTCTTGGGTGGCCAGCTTGGCTTGGAGAGCCAAATGCTCATCTTCCCCCAGGGCCTTGACCTTAAGATTGAGCGCATCTAGCTCGGTAGCCGTGGTGTTAATCAGCGCAATCAGCACCTCTTTTTGCTGGGTTAAGGTGGTTGTTTGTTCTTTGCCTTTGGCAATCTGCTGCTCTAGTTGTTGTGCCTGCTGCTGCTGTTGTCGCCACACCAGCACTGCTTGCCACTGGGTTTTATCCTGTAGCGTAGCCTTCAGTTGCTTGTATTTTTCAGCTTTTTTGCGGTCCTGATCGAGCCGTTCTAGCTGGTCAATGAGTTCCCGTTCCACAATGCGAAAACGTTCTTCCCGCTCACGCACCATATCCAGCTTGAGTTTAGCCTGATCAATTTTTCGATCAAACGAGGCTACACCTGCCAGCTCATCAATAATTTCCCGCCGCTCTCGCGATTTCATCGAGATGATGCTGGTGACATCCCCCTGGAGCACCACGTTGTAACCTTCGGGATAAATACGAAACCGCTGAAGCTGCTCATGCAGCTCGGTTAGGGTACAGGGCTGACCATTAATAAAGTAGTTGGATGTGTAGGTGCCCTGGGGGGTGACCCGCAAGCGGCGAGTGACGCTCCATTCCCTGGGCAAGGGCACAACGTTATCAGGGGTGCCCGCCGCATCTTTATCTTCTGCCGCACCCTGTCCTACAGGGCCACTCTCGTCGGTCTGGGTGCTGGTTGTGTCAGTGTCGGTGTCAGTCGTAGGCGAGGACTCTGAGTCCGCTGCTGCGTCTGTTAAATCACCCTCAGTCTGTTCCGGTGTGTTCTCAGGTTCGTGATTAGCTGCTGGAGCTTCGTCTTCATCCTCCTGCAGCAGCTCTGCTGGAATATCACTAATATCAAATGTGGCGGTGACGCTGGCTTCTGAGGTGGAACGTCGATTGGCGTGATTCTGATTAACTAAATCTGGCAGACGCTCTGCCCGCATGCCCTTAGAGCTAGCTAATCCCAAACAAAACAAAAGAGCATCGAGGATGTTCGACTTCCCCGAGCCATTGGGACCAGAAATAACGGTAAACCCCTGGAGCAGAGGAACTTGGGTCGTTCCTCCAAAAGACTTAAAGTGAGATAATTCAACTCGCTTTACATGCACAAATCAGGCGCACCCGAACTAGTGCGTACAAGTGTACTTTGACCATAGCATTGGTGCTCCATTCACAGCCAGTGTCAACGCTATTAACATCTGCTTAATCTGTTTAGAATGGATGGCTGTACCCTGGACCGGCCAATCAGAGAAATAGATAGAACGCTCCTGATCACTTTGGGTGCGTATCCTAATTATTTTGCCAGACTACAGTTTGCCAGATTTTGTTGAAAGCGCAAGCTATCGTTATTCAATTTGCAGAATTGCTAGTTCTCATGCAGGCACCCTAAAGATGAGCGTAAAATGAGGATATTGAAGGCCAAGGCCTGATTCGCCTAGTGTCGGCCTATATTGCTTGCCATTGATTGTTCTGTAACATTTGCTCTGTGACCTCCACCGTTTTTTCCAAGCTATCGCAACCTGTAATTTTGGGCTTTGACCCAGGCCGTTACAAATGTGGTTTAGCCATTTTGGGTGTGGATCGTTCACTGTGTTACCACGAGGTGATCTTGGTAGAGAATGTGATCGACCACATTGAAGCGCTACGTCAGACGTATCCGATTTCTATGATAGTGATGGGTGATCAGACCGGGGAAAAGATTTGGAAACAAGAGCTGTCACGGCTGAAGGAAGGACCGAATGTAATTTTGGTCGATGAACGCTACAGCAGTTTGGAGGCTCGCGATCGCTACTGGGAAATGTTTCCCCCCACCGGTCTTAATCGTCTGTTGCCCCAGCGCATGCGCAGTATTCCTCGACCCATTGATGACATCGTGGCAATTTTGCTGATTGAGCGCTATCTAAATAAGCTGACTGAGGTGGAGCGGTAGTGTTGTCGGTTTGGTAATACTCGCCAGAGGATCGCGTCAGAAATTTAGTGCGGAGCTTTGGAACATTAGCCAAGACAGAAAAAAGTTGGTGATGAAAATGGCCAGTAGGGCCGTGACGACGGCGGTGGTAGTAGACTGACCGACGCCTTTGGCACCACCGGTTGTGGTTAGCCCCCAGCTAGAGCCAATAATTGCGATCAGTCCGCCAAACACAACCGCTTTGATCATGGCACTGACTAAATCCCAAACGCTCATAAATACCCGAGCCGAGTCTAAAAAAACCGTCTGGGAAATGTTGAACATGGTGGTCGTAATGACTAACCCTCCAGTCATACCTGTAATAAACGACAGAATGGTGAGTAGGGGCAGCATCAGGGCGCAGGCAATGACCCGGGGAATGACCAGATAATCAACCGGATCTGTCTTTAGCAGCTGTAATGCATCAATTTGTTCGGTCACTTGCATGGTGCCAATTTCAGCTGCAAAGGCTGATCCGACACGACCGGCAATGATCACGGCAGTTAACACAGGAGCTAGTTCCCTAGCTAAGGTGAGGGCTAGGACCCCACCAACGGCGGGGGTTGCCCCAAAGTTAATAAACTCTCGGGTGACCTGAATGGTAAACACCATGCCGACAAAGCTAGCCGTGACTAAGGTGATGAGTAACGACTCTGGTCCCACGGCCGCCATTTGCTCGACGGTGTTGCGACGGTGTAGCGGCTTGGTGACTAAATGAACGATGACTTGACCGCCGAGGAGGATGGCAGCCAAGAGACGCTGACTCCACCTAGCAAGGCTGGATGAGGAAAATGAGGCGGACAACACAGACAACTCCTATAGCTAATGAGGGATGAAAAGGCCCGTTTATTATAATCGAAAAATCAAAGG
>CALBPH010000094.1 GCA_937899365.1 uncultured Leptolyngbya sp. | reverse complement strand
TGATGGGACATTCCCTGGGCGGTAGCATCGCCCTGTGGGCCGCTTACTTATTTCCAGAGCGGGTCAAGGGTGTGATCTGTGTAAATGCAGGCGGCGGCATATATATCCATAACGCGTTTGAAAAATTTCGCACCGCGGGTCAACAAATGGTGGAGTGGCGGCCTCAGTGGTTGCAGCATCTGCCCCTATTACCCTGGGTATTTGCCAACATCATGGTGCGACAAACCCTAAGCTATCGCTGTGTGCAGCAGCGGCTCCTAGACTTCCTGCGCGCAGATCCAGACGCAGCTACCCAGTCACTATTAGCCTCTACCACTGAAAAAGAGGTTCACCAGCTACCGCAAATAGTCTCGCAGCTCTCACAACCGGTATATTTTATTACCGGAGAACAAGATACGGTGATGGAGCCTCGCTATGTCAATCATTTGGCTAGTTTTCATCGATTTTTTCATCAGGGAAAACAGGCTGTCGTTGAGTTTGAGCAATGTGGTCACTTTGCGATGCTAGAGCAGCCACTAGCCTTAGAGACCCAGGTCCGTCAGTGGTTGTCTGGTGACTAGTAAAGTTCTGAGACACGCTCTAGGGGCAGACGGGAATAAACACCAAGGTCCAAACTAGAGCGATGCCCATGGGCAATATGATCGCTGGCCGCACAGGCCACCATGGCCGCATTGGCAGTGCATAATTTGAGCGATGGTACATTAACGCAAATGCCATGGGCGGCGGCGGTTTCAGAGAGTGTACGACGCAGACCGCTATTGGCTGCAACACCGCCCCCTAAAACAATGGCAGGCAAGTCCTGATCTTGGGCACTGCGCACCGCACGTTTCGTGAGTGCCCTGACGACGGCGTCTTGAAAACTGGCCGCTATATCGGCTAAGGGCAGCGGATCAACCCCCTCTGACTTAAGGCGTTCCACCAGTCTTAGAACTGCTGTTTTCAGACCACTAAAACTAGCATCGTAGGGGTGATATCCCCCTTCTGGTAGCGAAATATTACCCTCTGGCAACCTAAATGCCCGGGGGTTCCCCTGCTGGGCTAGTCGGTCAATGATGGGGCCACCGGGATACCCTAGTTCCAGCAATCGGGCAACTTTATCAAAGGCTTCACCCGCTGCATCATCTCGCGTTTTGCCAAGTACGCTGTACTGACCGCAGCCATCGACACGAATCAGACTGGTATGCCCGCCAGACACGAGCAGACATAAAAAGGGCGGCTGTAAATCCATGTGCTCTAGATAGGCTGCATAGATGTGCCCTTCTAAGTGATGGGTGCCTAAAAAGGGCTTTTGATGCACCATCGATAGGGCTTTCCCCACGCTCATGCCCACCAATAAAGCACCTACCAGACCTGGGGCGCAGGTGGTGGCCACTGCATCAATATCGGTCCACCCTAGCTGGGACGTCAGCAGCGCCTCCTTGACGGTGTCCCCAATGGTCAACAGGTGCTCCCGGGAGGCTAGTTCTGGGACAACGCCCCCATAGCGACTGTGTAAATCAATCTGGGAAGCGACTACGCTGCTGAGCACCTGACGATGACTTACCACCGCCGCTGCGGTTTCATCGCAGCTAGTTTCAATTGCTAGAATCGTTGCCATGGGTCAATTGTGTCAGCATGTAAAGTCTTGTGATCAATTACCCTGCCGGGGTTTGGCAGAAAGGTATGATCCCTGAGAGTCAGCTAGATCCTTAATTTAGTTCACGTTGGTTAGGTTTAAACGCTGCGTTAGGCCATTGGTAGGCGTCCGGGTTTAGTTATTAGCTATGCAAGGCAACATTACCGCTGGTTCTCTAAGTTAAGAGATTTTCTGAATTTAATTTTTTACGTTGCTGATTCTTGGGAAGATCCAATTTGAGACGCTCTGAAATATAGGGTTTTCTCAGATTGCTAGATTCGTCTAATCAGTACGTGTATTTTTTGTCTTTTGTAAAACACAAAGGAAACACTCTATGCGACGGTTGTTTGCTCTGGCTCTAGTAATCTGCCTCTGGTGTGGCTTCGCGGCACCCGCTTCTGCCAGCTTGGCTGGAGACAATGTAGCTGGTTTGACCCCCTGTGGCGAGTCGGCTGCGTTCCAACAACGTGCCTCTGCGGCCAAAACAGACGGTGCTAAAGCACGTTTTGATTTTTATGCTAACTCCAGCTTGCTCTGTGGCGAAGATGGTCTACCCCACCTGGTGGTAGATGGTGATTTGGCTCACCTGGGTGAGTTTGTAATTCCCGGTATTCTGTTTCTGTACATCGCTGGCTGGATTGGCTGGGCTGGTCGTTCTTATCTGATTGCGTCTCGCTCTGCCAAAAAGCCCGAGGAAATGGAAATCATCATCGACACTGGCTTGGCTATCAAGTCTTCTTTGGCTGGTGCCGCTTGGCCGTTGGCTGCATTTAAAGACATGGCGTCTGGTGCAATGTTTGCCAAAGATGATGAAATTACCGTCTCGCCTCGTTAGGTAATGCTCCTTGGGTATGGCTTAGTCTTGATAATTCGAATCGAGACGGGTCATGCTGATGAGTGTTTAGTCTTTTTCTAGACGTTTTGTATTCAGGATACTTTCCCATGCCCGAAGGCTTAGTAAAATACCTTGCTACAGCTCCTGTAGTAGCTACAGTTTGGATGCTTATTACTGCTGGCATTCTGATTGAATTTAACCGTTTCTTTCCTGACCTGCTGCTTCATCCTTAAGGATAGGAGCTGTTTGGGATTACCAAATTAAGACAGTCAGTTAATTATATAAATGCCCTCTTGAGCTTCGATAGTTCAAGAGGGCATTTATATTTGTGATTATGGGGGCAAGAGGATGTTAGCTACCCGGTTTTTCATTGAGTGACCAGTGATACTCCACTGGTAGTTCGGATACTCTACAGCTTGCTTCCAGCTGTTTTTGCTGGGACATGGCCTTACGCAGGGTAATGATTAATTCGTGGAGCTGTTCCTTTTGGGGAGAGTGTTGATAAATGGCGGCCGCCGTCTCACGCTCTAAGAGTCGCAGTAGGAGCTCGTAGTGAATGTGAGACGGTAGGGGGATAGGGCGATCCATAGTCGGAAAATCAGAGTAAGGAACCTGAAACTGGTAGAAAATGAATGGCCTACGGTCGCTTAGGCCATGAGTTGGCCAATGGCCGCACCGGGATCGGACTGCCGCATCAGCGATTCGCCCACTAAAATGGCCTGAGCCCCAGCCTTAGTGACCTGAGCCACATCGGCTGGCTGATGGATGCCAGACTCGCTAATAAAGGTAATCTGATCGGCTCGTGTACTGGCTGATGCTTGGGCTAACAGATCACGAGTAGTGTCTAAACTTACCGAGAAGTCTTCAAGGTTGCGGTTATTGACACCTAGCAGTTCAACGTGTTCGATAGTCAACACCCGTTCTAGTTCTTCAGCGGTGTGGACCTCTACCAGGGCGGTCATGCCTAAAGCTTTAGCTATGCGTATAAAGTAGCCTAGGTCCTTGTCTGACAGAATAGCCGTAATCAGGAGAATAGCATCCGCCCCATGGATGCGGGCTTGATAGATCTGATAGGGGTAGATGATAAATTCCTTGCAGAGTAAGGGCAGTTTTACGGTCTGGCGTATCTGAGCCAAATATTCTAATCTGCCTTGGAAAAACTCTGCGTCTGTGAGTACAGACAGACAGGTGGCACCGCCTTTCTCGTAGGCAGTTGCGATCGCAACCGGGTCAAAATCTGCTCGAATCACCCCTTTACTCGGAGAGGCTTTCTTCACCTCCGCAATCACCGCTGGCGTTGTTTTGCCCTGGCGAAGGGCAGCGGCAAAATCTAAGGGTGGAGCCGCTGTCATCGCCTGCCGCTGTAAAGAGGCAAGGGGCGTTTTTTCGCGCAGCCGCGCCACCTCAGCTTCTTTGTGCCAAACAATTTTCTCCAGGATATTTTGCGGCTCGCTATTGGGTACATTGACCTGGTAGCGCAGCGTATCGACCGATACGGTCGGGTTCGGGGGACGCCGTCTTATTTTCATGCCGTTACCTCGGCCCGCTTAAAGGCTTCATCCAACACCTCAGATAGGGTGGGGTGGGTGTGGACGATAAACGACAGCTCTTTGACCGTCTGCCCTTGGGCAATGGCATTGGCCGCCTCTTGAATCAGGTCCGCCGCGTGGATGCCGATGATATGGGTACCCAAGATTTCCCCCGTATCCTTGCGATAGATCACCTTGGCTAACCCATCGGATTCATTCTCCGCCAGGGCCTTGGAATTGGCCTTAAAGTAGCTACGCACAGAACCAATTTTGAAGCCTTCTGCGGCTGCTAGTTCCTTGGCAGCGGGCTCTGTTAGACCGACAAAGCTAACCTCTGGATGGGTAAAGGCGGCGGCGGGGATGCTGCGGTAGTCGACGGTTCGATTATTTTCCAACATATTTTCCACGGCGACTACGCCCTGGGCCGACGCCGCATGGGCCAGCATCATTTTGCCAGTGGCATCACCAATGGCCCAAAGGTGGGGGATGGGTTCCCCGTCTCGCAGGACCTCCATCCGTTCGTTAACCGGGATAAAGCCCCGCCGATCGGTTTCGATGGCCAGACTTTCTAAGCCCATGTCTTTGGTGGCTGGAATCCGTCCGGTGGCCACCAAACAGGCGTCGACTTCTAGCACGTCGACGGTTTCCTTGGTTTTTAAGTCGGCTAACTCAATTGTGACCGGTGAGCCAGGGGTAACGGTTTTAGCGATCACACCCACGTGGGTATCGATATCGCGCGGATCGATCAGCACCCGCTTAGCAATTTTGGCAATGTCTGGATCAAAGGTGGGCATCAGCTGCGGGAGCGCTTCAATCATGCTGACTTCGCAGCCTAGAGCCGTATAAACATCGGAGAACTCTAACCCGATGTAGCCGCTGCCGATGATGGCCACCCACTGGGGGAGCCAGTCGAGCTTAATGGCTTCGTCGCTGGTGAATACGGTTTTGCCATCGGTTTCAATGCCCGGTGGTACAAAGGGAACCGACCCCGGCGACAGCATAATATCCTTGGCGGTGTAGGTCTTCTCCCCGTCAGCCGTGGCCACGGTTACCTTTTGGGCGCCGGCCAGTTTGCCCCAGCCGCGAATGGTATCCACACCCAGGCGAGTCAGACTGTTGGTGAGATCACCCTGGATTTTGCTGACCAAATTGCCCGCATGGTCGGCGATGGCTGAGCGTTCGAATTGCACATCTCCCACCTGAATCCCAAAGGACTGTAGGTGGTGCTTATCTCGCAGTTCTCGCACGCGGCCAGATGCCGCCAGTAGAGCCTTAGACGGAATACATCCTCGATTGACACAGGTGCCCCCCATGTCAGCTGCTTCAATAATGGCGGTTTTTAATCCACTTTTGACAGCATGTAACGCTGCTCCATGGCCACCCACACCGGCACCCACAATGATTAGGTCGTAATCAAAGGATGAACTCACAACTATCTCCTGTTTCAGCACATTAGCGACCCCTCAGCCAACGACATGGGTAACCTAGGGGCAAAGTCCATTCTCAACTAGATTGTGGATATTAGACAACTTGAATATTGAGCAATTAGTTGCAAATTTGTTAAATTCAATGTCTGTCCCTATTCCCTGTAGAAAAATCTATATGTTTGGAGCCTGTTCCTAGGGGGCGATGCTCTTTACTAAAGTCGTTCAGTTTTTTAGGTTTTTCTGAATTTGGAACATCTTGGCTAGAGTTAGGTTCACAATTCTCATTACTAAGGGCCCTGTGCCGGTTTCAATGGCTAACCCTATGGCCGTGAATGGGGTCGACTAGCGAGGCAAGATTATGGATAAACGTCAGCTAAGACAGTCTGCTGTTGCCGATTTTATGCAGTCCCTAGAGCATCTAGATGAGCTGTTGGGGGATACCACGGAAACTGTCGTTTTAGATGAGGGTACCTCTGACTCTGACCCGGATAGAGCACGACCCTTGAGTCAGTCTGGCCCTAACCCAACGACAAAAAATACCCAGACTAAGCGTTAGCCTTGTCGACGCTGACGTTTGGCTTCATAGAGGAGTAAGGCGGTTGCGATCGCAACATTCAACGATTCCACATCGGCCGCCAGTGGGATTTTGACCCGATGGGTGGCCAGGGTCATGCTCTGCTCCGATAGTCCCGCCCCTTCATTCCCCATTAAAAATACGGTTGGCTGCCGCAGATCCAAGTCCCAGTAGTCTAAGGAGGCCGTTGGTGTGGTGGCCACTAGCTGCACATCCAGCGAGCCCAGGTCAGCTAAGCTGGGAACCGTCTGAGGGGTGAGACGAAACCATTGCCCCGCTGTCGCCCTTAGCACCTTGGGATGGTCTACATCCACGCTGTTGGTGGTGAGCCAGATGCGATCGCACCCTGCCCCTGTCGCTGTCCGAATGACCGTTCCTAAGTTACCCGGGTCCTGTAGGCGCTCCAGAGCTACCCCTAGCGACACCGAAGCGTCATTAACAGCAGGGCTGACCATCCGTTGGGCCGTGGCCACCACACCATCCGGGCTTACCGTGGTACACATGCTGTCTAATACATTGGCACTGACCAAATGTATGTCTGCATCCAGATGCTGAAACTGTTCCAGTAGTGCACCGTGGTTACGACACCAGGCTTCCGTCACCGCTATCTGGTTGAGGGGATACCCAACAGCACAGGCTTCTTGCAACAGATGGGTTCCCTCTAACAAAAACGTGTTTTGACGCCGCCGCTCTTTTGCCTGATGGAGCTTACGAAATTGTTTAGCTATGGAGTTTTTAGTACTGGTAATCGCAGCAGAATTCTCTAACATCCAGACCTTGCTGTGGGGCAAGATGTAGCCTAACTTACCAGCCGCACAATAGCGACCCTGAGGGGCTATGATGGCGTTAACCCCGAGCAAGTTCTAAATTATCGATTGGTTCGATGCTGATTTTCTGAGCATTCGCTTAATAATCGATAAAAAAGTCTGAATAAATAAGAAAAACTGAATGATTACGGCGCCATTGCCCTGGGAAAAGCGCGTTCCTAAGTACATTAGAGGGCAAATTTTGGTAGGCCCCTTGCCCCACTCTCAGAGTAATTAAAAGATGCGGAACCCGGGACTTGAACCCGGAAGTCCTTGCGAACACTAGAACCTGAATCTAGCGCGTCTACCAATTCCGCCAGTTCCGCTTAAAGCTGTGTCAGCAGCTGTGACTTATGATCCTTCAGCAATCAGGGTGATTCGTCAACCCCTAATTTTTACCCTAAACCCCTACTTTTAGATTTTCAGCAGAATGACGGTGTTAGCTCAGGCACAAAAGGATATTAATATGACTAAACTAATCAGTAGTTTCAGGTAGAATCATCACGAATATTGACAAAGCTCGTTAGAGCGTTGATTTTGTGTTCTTGTTTGGCTGAGTCTTACTTTATTGAATTCGGAGGACATTACCATCAACACCTCACTTCAGGCTGATAAACGCTCCTCCAGCGAGTCTGCACCTGTGATCGAAATTTGGGGAAAACAGCCCCTCAGCGGCCATGTACCCGTGAGTGGAGCCAAAAACTCGGCTCTAGTGGTCATGGCGGGCACAATCCTCTGTTCCCAGGACTGTCGGATTCGCAATATTCCAAATTTAGTAGACATTGGCCGCATGGCTGAGGTGCTTACAGCTCTGGGGGTCAAGGTGGCCCATAACGGCAATACTCTAGATGTAGACGCCAGTTCCATCAGTCATTCCCGAGCCCCATACGAAATTGTCAGTAAGCTGCGAGCCAGTTTCTTTGTCATTGGTCCGCTGCTGGCCCGTCTAGGGGTGGCGCGTATTCCT
>CALBPH010000093.1 GCA_937899365.1 uncultured Leptolyngbya sp. | reverse complement strand
AAGTGCCATTGGGTCTGAACTCTATGGTGTTCTAGGTCATGGTACGCAGCTCTATCAGGCACAGCTCCAGAGATGTGATTTACGTCAGGCCAATTTAACTGAGGCCAATTTAACTGAGGCTAATCTGACTGGCGCTAACCTCAATCAGGCCAATTTAACCAGTGCCAATGTCACCGGTGCAACACTGCAAGCTATCAATTTGACTTGGGCTAACCTGCACCATGCCACCTTATCGGCGGCCAATTTACAACAGGCGGCGATGGACCATGCCACCCTTACCGATACTGAACTCTCAGGGGCGAATTTGAAAAATGCTACGTTAGACTACGCCACCATCCAAGGCAGCCATCTTCGGAATGTTCTCTGGCATCAGACTTCGGTCCAAGGCACGCAGTTTTGCCAAGTGGTGGGGCTAACGAGGCTGGAGAAAGCCTGGTTGCGATCGCAAGGCGCAATTATCAACTAACCCTTAGCTTCAGTCCCCATGCAAAATCCGATAAACCGTTCCCCTCACCGTGGGCTGATTGGGCCGTTCCAAAATTCTCGGCAGTGCTTCGAACTTAAAGCCTTGTCGCTTTAAGGCTGTCTGAAATTGATGTTTGTGGGGCCGATCAGGGTCAGATAGCCAGCACTCGCCCCCCGGTTTTAGTACCGTTGCCATCAGCTGAATCAACGGATCAATATTGCGCGCTTCATAAATAACATCGGCTGCTAACACCAAGGGCACCTTCAGATCTGTCGGCGGGCACCGCCAGTCCAAGGGCCGCGTCACAAACTGATTAAATCCGTTGCGTCTGGCATTGCGAGCGGCAAACTCCAAAGCCGCCACATCATAATCACTAAAGACCACCTCCATCCCCAGCGCCAGCGCCACCAATCCCGACAGCCCTAAACCACACCCAACCTCTAATACTTGCATGTCGGCAGCCCAAGACCGCTGAGCAATCGCCTGACCCAGCATCAATGCCGACGGCCACAGCTCAGCCCAATAGGGCATATATTCATCCTGGGCAAAGGCATCATAGGTAGCAGGATGATCCAGCAAGACATCAATACTAACGGGTAGCAACAGCTGAAACTGACGGGTAGTCTTGTCATTAAACTCAATTGTTACCTGCTGTTCAGCCGTCTCAGTTAGCACCTCATCAGGTGTTGTATGCAAAAATGGCCCAGGCGTCATGCTACTGCGTCACTCGCAACCACCTCATCTGTTACCAGCTCTAAACGAATAAAGTCTTGACGAGGATTCGCATGCACCACACGGACATCAAAGCGTTCACCCAGCACAGGGGGCGTTTCAAACCGCATGGCCAACTCTAAACCTAAATCTTCAATAATGACCAACCCTAGGTTTTCATGTTCCCGCAACCATCGTAGTAACATGACAGGCCACGAATGATTGCCTTCGCGACGCAAAAACTCTAATGCCCAATAGCGTTTGGTCTGGCGTTCTACGGTCACTGCCTCATAGGCTGCAGTAGACACCCCTTGGGTAAGTTCCGTCATTTCCTCTGGCGAAAAGGGCAAACTGTCGCCCCGCAAATGGGCCTTTAATTGGAAATGGGCCAGCAGGTCGGTGTAGCGACGAATGGGCGATGTTACCTGGCTGTAGTAGTCTAACCCCAACGTGGCATGGCGGGCGGGGTTGATTCCCATTTCACTGCGGGGCATACAGCGGCGAATTGCCGAATCTCGAACCCAGCCAGAAGGCAGCTGCAGTAGCTCATTATCAGAGGGAAGTTCGGGTTCCGGCTGACTGCGGAAGGGTATAGCAAGGGCGTGGGCCTCACCATAACGAGCCGCCACTTCACCAGTCAAAATCATCATTTCTGCGACCGTTTGACGCGACTGGGAATTTTCCAAAACGTCAATGGTGATTTCTTCATCGATCACCTTAATCGATGACTCTGGCATATTGATGGAAATAGCCCCCTGGGATTTACGCCACTCCCGCCGTCGCTTTGCCCAATCAGCAATGGCATTCAGCTCAGGTTCTGCTTTGAGTCCCAGCTCCAGCATTTCATCCACGTCTTCATAGGTGAGCCGATAGGTGGGCTTAATCAAACTGGCCTTGATATCGTAGTCTTCAACGGCTCCCGCCTCACTGAGGACAATGCCAAAACTCAACGCACAGCATACCTCCCCCTGGCGAAGACTCATGGGACCAGTGGCCAACGCTTCTGGAAACATGGGAATCATGCCCGTTGGCAAATATACCGTTGTACAACGGCGACGCGCTTCTAGATCAATATCGTCCCCGGGCAACAACCACCGGGTAGGATCTGCAATGTGAACCCAAATACGAGGCCGACCATCACTCAATGTTTCTAGGCTGAGGCCATCATCGATTTCGCGCGTGCTCTCATCATCAATGGTGTATACCTTGAGATGAGTTAAATCTAACCGGTCAGCATCGGCATCCGGTGGCGGATTATTGATACGCTGCTGCACCATGACACTAATCTCATCAGGAATTTGGATGGGAATTTGGCTACGCCGCAGCGCTAAATTTTCGTGGGGACTCCATTGCCCCAAATCCACCAACAGTTGAAACGCTTCCTCCGCCCCCGGTCCGTAACCCAGAGCCGTTAATATTTCCTGAGCTGCTACTTTTTGAGAACAGTCTTCCCCCAGGGTAGCGTAGCGTTCTAGTAGCTCTAAACGAGACCGATCGGTTTTCTGCCAGTCTACAGACACCAAGGAACCTGCAGCATCGGAAGATTGAGCCCGGTGGGTTTCGAGTGCCTGTTGCGATCGCACCAAAATTCCTTCCCACTCTTGCTTACGTGCTGCCTCACGTGCCTGTTGATGGCGGACTTCATCCACCTGTTTTACCGAACGGGGCTCATAGCGATCGCCCTTCCGCTTAAAAAAAATCTTGTCGTTGTTAAGCAAACAGTAAGCTGCGTAGCACAACGGGGGTGATTGCTCTGAAAATAACAAATAAGCCAAAGAAGCCGGGTCGGTAGATTCCCCAGCTTCCCGCAAAAATTCCCAGGCAACCTCTAAATTGTCTGGGTCAATATTAGGTTCAACCTCGCCCAAGAAGCCCGCTATGTCAGACGACTGATAGCTGCCACTTTCAACGGTATAGGTAATCTGACGAGGATGTAAGACATGGGAATGACCGCTACCATCAATCACTACCCAGTTCTTTTTACCTTCTGGGCGATCAGCTACCCCCAAACGAGGGACGCCCTGTACCTTAAACTCGATCAGCGTTCCCTTTTCCACCCACCTAGATCCTTGCCTTTGTGGTTTATTCTTGTCCTCACCGTAGCCCTACACCTAAGTAAGCGCTCGATACAGCTAAGACACGGTCGCGGAGCTGCTCTGCATCAACTTAGCGCCAACAGCACCTGCACAACTACGCCTAACCTTCGCGATTAACGTAGGGCAACAAAGCTAAAATCCGTGCACGCTTAATAGCGACGGTTAAATCTCGCTGCTGCTTAGCGGTCAACCCTGTAATACGACGAGGTAAAATCTTGCCACGCTCAGTAATAAACTTGCGCAACAGGTCAACATCCTTATAATCAATTTTTTCCTCGGGCTTAATAGGTGATACCCGACGGCGAAAATAGGCCATGATACTTAATTACTTAATCTCTTTGTGAACAGTGTGGGTGTTGCAATGGGTGCAGAACTTTTTCAGCTCTAGTCGACCGGTGGTGTTCCGACGATTTTTCTGAGTGGTGTAGCGGGAAACCCCTTTGGAACGCTTGTTGGCGTTACTACGACACTCCGTACACTCCAACGTAATGATAATGCGAACGCCTTTAGCCATGATTTATGGTGCTAGCTAGCAAGTATTGACACAGGGAATCTATGATGTCACACCGTGACAGACAGATGCAAGTCACAGAAAATAAGTTTTGCCGGGACAGGTTGGAATGAAGACTAAAAACCAACACAGCTCATGGAACTGTGTTGGTTTTTTACAGCTGGTGCTTTGACAGACGCAAAGCCCCCATCATCAATTAATCACCGATAGAAAGACGCCTAAATTAACGAGCCAAGTGTAACGACACAACGTCAGCTAACGCATCAGTCCAATGATCAACCAGCTTCGCGTCAGACGCCTCCACCATTACACGGATTAATGGCTCAGTGCCCGATGCCCGCACCAGCACACGCCCCTGATCGCCCATGGCTGACTCAGCCTTCACAATGGCCTGTTGCAACGGTTCACAAGCTTGCCACTGACGACGCTTTTCACGGCTTTCTACTCGAACATTTTTCAATCGCTGCGGGTAGGGGTCAAAGCTCTGATCAATCAGAGTGGGTAAACAGCACTCAGCACGCTTCAGCCAATCAGCTAAATGGAGCGCTGTGAGAATGCCATCTCCAGTCAGACTGTAGTGATGACAAAGAATATGACCTGATTGTTCGCCCCCGAGCATAGCCCCACGATCAACCATCTCGGCATGCACATGTTGATCGCCGACCTGAGTCCGGACAAGGGTACCTCCAAGGCGTTCCCACGCCCGCTCAAAGCCCAGGTTAGCCATCACTGTTGAAATAATCGTATCGTCAGGCAACTGCCCCTGCTGTTTTAGAGTTTGTCCCCAAAAATACAGAATATAGTCACCGTCAACCACCCGACCGTGACTGTCCACGGCCATAACCCGATCGGCATCCCCATCAAAGGCAAAGCCTATATCAGCACTATGCTCACTAACAGCGGCCTGCAAGGAAGCTAGATGGGTCGACCCGCAGTTGACATTAATTTTACTACCATCGGCGTGGCCATGAATGACAATCACCTCTGCCCCGGTTGCCTCAAACACAGCTTGAGCAACTTGCGTCGCTGCCCCCCAAGCCAAATCCAAAACGATACGCATTCCGCTTAAATAGGACTGCGAGGGAAACGGTTGATGAAGAAACTCAGCATAGCGCTCCACTAATTCAGGGCGCTGGAATGTTCTTCCCCATTGATTACCAGGGTTAAATGCGCTGTCACACGAGCCTTGACGCAGTGCCTGTTCAATCTTGCCTTGGATCTGCTTTTCTAATTTGGTGCCATTAGCTCCAAAAAATTTAATCCCGTTGTCCGCAGGGGGATTATGACTGGCCGAGATCATAATGCCACCAGCCGTTTCAGTATCAGCGGCCATATAGGCAACGGCGGCCGTTGGGCATAACCCCATGTCCCATACCTCTAACCCAGCTGAGGTCAGCCCCGCAGCCAATGCCGCTGCGATCATAGGGCTAGAGTTGCGGGAATCTTGACCGAGCACAATTGCTCCCGGTTGCTGCTGACGCATAATTTGCCCCGCCCAAAAACCGACCTGTAGCGCTAGAGGGGCCGTTAATAGCTCCCCAGCCCGACTGCGAATCCCATCGGTTCCAAATAAAGGAGTAGCAGGTAAATCTAGGGGTTGCCAACCGGTACCAAAGTCAGCCTGCTGAGATCTGAGAGAAGACGTTACCATACTTGACACTCCAAACGACACACACTCAAAGTGGAGAATAACATTTGTAAGTTTATGCAGATTTAAGGATTGCTGTAGTCAGCCATGACCGATTCCGCAAATTCTTCGAACTTAAACCAGCAGCCGGTCGAATTTTGGCTGGGGGTTAAGCAGTTTAACGAAGGAAACTACTATGCTTGTCACGACACCCTAGAGGCCATTTGGATGGACGCAAAAGCGAATGAGCAAGCGTTTTATCAAGGCATTCTTCAAATTGCTGTCGGGCTTTATCACCTGACAAATCTCAATTGGAAAGGGGCAGCCATTTTGCTTGGGGAGGGCAGTCATCGGCTTGATGCCTACGGAGATATCCATGGCGGCATCAATGTTAATGATTTGGTCAACCAAGCAATAGACTGGCTCACCGCGCTGCAAGAAACAGGCCCCGACCAGGTTCAACAACTGGCATTTGTTTTACTGGGCACACCGCTCGAGTCAGAAAATCATAAGATGGAAAATGGAGATAGATTAATAACTCCCATCATTCATCTGGCATGAATAACTAGATCTGGAATACTCCCAGTCGCAATCCTAGAGTTGAGCTTAAAGCTTACCTATATGGCCTATGAAGTAATTTCTAACTAAGTCGTTCCCTGATGATGCGAAATTTATTTTGCTTTGATATGAAATAAATGCTCGAGGAGACGCAATTGGGAACGTAAGTCCATTAAGGGCTTAGCATGTGGGCTTAGAAGTATAGAGACAGTCCTAGAACTGGGCTAGAACTGCCTCTGATAAAACCATCAACAGTTAAATTAGGTAATGGGTAGTAGCAAAAGGCTTGGCATGGTTGTACCGCAAGGATCTAGGTTTAGATCCCTTTTTCCAAAACCTCTTCAGTACGTAGGCGCTGGGGTATTGGCAGTATGTTTAGTCGCTGCTAACTTAGGCACTCCCTCCCAAGCGCAATCTGGAGGCTCGATCAAGCTTCGCGCCGATGTTCAAGAAGCTGACGCCAATACGGGTATTATCACCGCGCGCGGTAACGTCAAGATTGATTATCCTGAGGAAGCTATTTATGCGACGTCGGCCCAGGCACAATATTACAGCCGCGAACGGCGAATTATATTGACGGGAAAAGTATTAGTACAGCAAGAAGCAAATACTTTGCAGGCCGAAGTTGTCACCTATTTAGTCGATGAGGGACGATTTGTCGCCACACCGGATGCAAACGAACAGGTTGAGTCCGTGTATGTTATCCCAGAGCCAGCCGCAGAACCAGCCGCAGCGCCTGAACCTGAACCCTTGACAACGACGCTGCCAGCGCTGCCCGAGGAACTACCTGATTTTGCTATCCCCACCGACGAATAGATGCTGTCCCCTGCCATTGACTCCACTTCCGATACTTCAACCACACCGGAAGCCGTGCTTGCCCTGGAAAATGTTCATAAGGCTTACGGTAAACGAACCATTGTTCGGGGTGTCAGTCTATCCGTAGCCCGAGGGGAAATTGTTGGGTTGCTGGGCCCTAATGGGGCAGGGAAGACAACCACCTTTTATATGGCAACCGGTTTGGAGCATCCCGATCAGGGATCTGTGCGCCTAGATAATCGAGAAATTACGGGCCTGTCTATCCATGAGCGCGCCCGTTTAGGAATTGGTTATTTGGCCCAAGAGGCAAGTATTTTTCGCAATCTCACGGTCGAAGATAATATCCGTCTGGTGATGGAGCAAACCCGCGTCCCCCGACGGGAACACGCTCCTCGACTGGCAAAGTTAATGCAGGAATTCCGCCTGGAAAAAGTGGCAAAAACCTTGGGTATTCAAGTATCTGGAGGTGAACGTCGTCGTACAGAATTGGCCAGGGCCCTGGCCTCTGGTAAGCAAGGTCCAACATTTCTGTTTCTTGACGAACCCTTTGCTGGTGTAGATCCAATTGCGGTCTCGGAAATTCAACAGATTGTTTCTAAGCTTCGCGATCGCAACATGGGTATCCTGATAACCGACCATAATGTACGGGAAACCCTGCGAATTATTGATCGCGCTTACATCATGAGCGATGGTCGTATCTTGGCCTACGGCAGTGCTGAGGATCTCGCCAGCAATCCCCTAGTGCGTGAGCACTATCTAGGAGACGACTTTAAGCTATAACCCTAGACTGGGATTCATAGCCTTGCCAGAAGCTTAGGGCTTCTCCACGCTGTTTGTTCAACTACCAATCTCTATCTCTATTATTAGCGTCGATTTATGGCCGCCACCCCCCACCAGCCCAATGCCTCTAGCCCCGGCCTACCATGGTGGCCCTCCATATCGATTATGGACC
>CALBPH010000092.1 GCA_937899365.1 uncultured Leptolyngbya sp. | reverse complement strand
AGACTGTTTACCCAAGCCTGCTATCCGACCCTATCCGACTCAATATGTCAGACCCTGGACCCTATCTGATGGCAGGCCAGTGACGATTCGCCCGATTCGACCTGAAGATGAACCTCTGATTGTTGCCTTTCATCAGACGCTGTCTGAGGAGAGTATCTATTTTCGATACTTTCATCTGATCAAGCTGCAGGCTAGGGTTGCCCATGAGCGTCTTACTCGAATCTGTTTTATTGACTACGACCGGGAAATGGCCCTGGTTGCCGAATATCAGGATCCTGAGACAGGCGAACGTTCGATTTTAGGGGTGGCCAGACTCAGCCGTCTCCACGGTCTGAATGAGGCAGAATTTGGTATGTTGATTAACGATCAGTACCAGGGGCAAGGATTGGGAACAGAACTATTGAGATCGCTAGTTGCGGTTGCCAAAGCGGAAGCCCTAACCCAGATTTCTGCCGATATTCTGCCAGAAAATGGGGCCATGCAACGGCTCTGTCAGAAACTTGAGTTTACTCTCCAGCGTGATTATGGAGAACTGCGGGCATATCGGAATTTGTAGGCTGCTGGTATTAATCTTGTTTTGTCGCGTGGTAACGGAACGTTTTCAGCGCATCTACTGTTCGACTGAAAGCTGTACACGTTGGGGACTACCCTTTCCTTAACAAGTGAGATAGAACAAGGAAGTACATTCACCGTGGAGCATCACATGCAGGGAAGCGACACGGTGACAGCGGCGCAAATGCTAACACTATGTCGCGCGCTCACGCTTAAGCATGCAGCTGGCAACCACAATACCGATAACGGCCCATAGAGCCATGGGATAAAATGCATAGGTATAGGTGCCAAACCAATCTCGAAGCTGCCCGATGGCAAGGGTTCCGGCGAGGGCACCAACGCCATAGGCGGTAAACACAATGCCGTAATTTTGAGCATACTGCTCGGGGTTAAAAAAGCGCAGTGTGATGATAGGAGCCATGGCCAACCAACCACCTAAACAAAACCAAAGCAGACAAAAAGCCAGTAAATAGGTGGCTAACTGCCCCTCTTGGGCATTTATCATTAGCACACAGGCAATCAGCACCAGCGTATAGGACGAGATGGCCACATATTGGGGCCTAAAGCGGTCACTTAACCATCCAAATAACGGACGACTCAGCCCATTAAAGAGGGCAAATAGAGAAACACTCATGGCCGCCGTCCCTGGCTCAACATTTATAATCTCTTCACCCACCGGACCTGAGATGCCAATGGCACTTAAACCGATCAAGGTGCCAATGGCATAGCAACTCCACAGGCCATAAAATGACTGGCTTTTGAGTATATTTTTGGGATAGGTGCGAGGCTCTTTAACGATTGACGCACCATAACCCTGGCGGGGATGCCAGCCCTTGGGCGGTAATGTCAGGGTGGTCGCAATACCCAGAATAATTACCATAAAGATGACACCCAGGATCCACAGTGTTGGTCTAACGGTGTAGATGTCAATTAAGCGATTGGCTAACGGCGCGGTAATTAAAGGAGAGAGTCCAAACCCGATAATGGTTAAGCCCACCGCTAATCCTTTTTTGTCAGGAAACCAGCGGGCCACGACCAGCATGGGCACACCATAGGTAATGCCTACTCCTGTGCCAGCCATTACTCCGTAGGTGAGGACAAGTGTGCCAATATTAGTCGCAAAGCTCGAGAGAATGTAGCCTGCCCCCAGAACAATCCCCCCAAGTGCCGTCACCATACGAGGGCCGATGCGGGGAATATAAAAACCGGTAATTGGCATGAGAGTGGCATAGAAAACCAGCGCTATCGTATAGGGTAGGAGACTTTCGGTGGCACTAAGGTTGAGCTCAACTTCTAAGGATTTTCTAAAGATACTCCAGGAATAAACATTTCCTAGACACATTAAAACAATGGTGCCCAACGGAATTAGCAGCCATCTGCCCCGTTCTGCAGGCAATCCAAACACGGTTAACGCTGAGTCACGATTGTTGCCCATAGGTTTTAGCAACGCCATCTAGGCTAGGAGGGCCTAATGGACGAATAAAAATACTTGCGATCGCAAAACTTTAATTAATTGTTTTGCCAAAAAACAACAATAAAGCAGCGTCATGCGGAAATATTATAAATTAGTTCATCGAGGGCCATACTCGACTCCACAAGTATTCACAATCATCCCGCTGCTAACTTCGCTCAGCCAGCAGCGGAGCGACACAGTGGACCTAACCAACCGCCTGATAATTTTTCACCCGTTTCTCTACCCCAATGCCTAAGATTTTGGCTAGCCAGGGTGGGGGTGAGGTTGTGATCGCCCGTTGCAAATCGGCAAGAATCTCCCGAATAGCCCCTCCAGACTCCACCTTCATCGGGTAAATATTTGCCTGAATCACTTTTGCCGCTGCGGGGCCTCCAATGGAGGCAACATAGAGCACGGGACAGTCCCTAATTAAATTCACTCGGAACTGATTTTTGTTATCGCTTAGATCGGCCTCTAGGGCTGAGCGCACGTCGATTAGCTTAAGGTCGTCCGCCGATAGCTGATAGATCAAATATCGATGACAGGAACCAAAGTGTCCGTCTAATTGTTCACCGGTATTGGAGGCAACCGCGATGCGAATTGAGTTAGGCATGTCGCCTTGATCCGGCTCAATCGGTAACGGATGCTCACACGCTGTCTGTTCTCCCCAGAGAACCCGCACCGCTTCTTTAAAGGCCGCAATATCCTGATTATCGGCATCTTCTCCCTCCCACTCGCCCTCATCGACATCATAAATATTGCCAAAGGAACGTATGAGCTGGGTGACGGTCAATGTCCCCAGGGACGCTTCTGTGATGTCATTATCGAGCTGTGTCTGTAGAGCGGCGATTAAATCTCTAACCGAGATATCCGGTAATACCCTGGCGGCCAGGGCAATTCTTAAGGCAACCTCATTGGAAATAGGTTGGTCTGTCATGGGTATTTTCCTAAATGTCGACAATTTTATTTACTTAATATCTAGAGTTTGTTGTATACGAGCATAATCGTCAGTCCCAACACGAAATCGACCTTTTTCCACATCCCGTACCCAACTCTGGCTTTTCCCTAACCGTTCAGCTAAAGAGCGCTGGGTCAAGTTCTGACGTTGGCGTGCCGCCTTGATTACATGCCCCGACAATGGTTTTAACTGAGCTGTTTGAGACTGTTTACGCCGTCGTTTAGGGGCTCGACGACGGACTGTTTGTTGCCATTCTTCAGATAGATCAAAGCCCGTCAGTCGAGCATTGATCAGCCGCTGCCATTTATCTCGGGGGGCCGTATCGGTTAAGCTACGGTTCTGATTGGCATCATTTACCCAAAACTCAAGGGCTTCGTCGACGTCATTGGGAATATCAATAGCCTTAGCCCATAGCGGCTGTATATCGGCGGGATATGTTTCTGCATCAAACATTGGTTTGAGGCCATAGTAGTAAATTGTTTCGAGATCGCTTTCAAAGGTCTTAAGCAGACGTTTGTGCGCCCCTCGCACGGTGGTAGCAGCTGTTAGGCGCTCTTCCCCATAAGCAATGCGCAATAGTGTTCGTATGGTTAGCCGATGGTCCCCCCTAACCTGAGCTTAAATAAGAGCCACAGCAGCAGACGGACTTCTCCTTCGTGCTGTTGCCAGTTGCTCATTACTTCCGTTAATAGTGACTTGGGCAGGGTGCCATACTGATAAAAGGCGGTTTGATTACGATAGTCTTGTTTGTTAAGAAAGTGTTTGGCCCAGATGCCAGACCGGATAGTAAAGCTTAACCCAATTAAGTGACGACCTCCTTGAACATCTTTTTCAAAGTAATACTCGGTGTTGGCTAAATGCCAAATCGGCTGCTCATCAAAGGAAAAAGCTTTAACCTTTCCCTGGCGAGGCCAGTCTAACGCTACCAGTAACTGGCAGGATTGGTAGACTAAATCCTTAATTAAGGTGAGTTTATCCAGCTTGTTTAGATCCTTTCGTTTATCGAGGTCTAAATATTGTTCAATGTGCTGGTCATTGATTACAAATGATTCTTCCCAGGGAGAATTAATGGTGATGGCATAGGCGGCAAAAATCAAATGAAGACAGGTGGCACGAATATCAAAATTAGCGATGGTTTCCGTGGCTTCATGCTCAGCCATGGCGACAGAATAGTCCTGTTCGGGATTTTTGGCTAATCGAAAGCGTATTTCTCCTCGACCCCGATGGACAGGTCGACGGTAACAAAGTTTTCCGTCAACATCGGTTTGCCAAGGCAAATGCTGACGCTGAGCTAACACATTACAGGCCTCCCAAATTACCATGGAAGACGCAAACGGAGTGGTTTTACCACTGAGAAAAATGTCAGCAATTGCCGCTGGCAGCAGGGTACTCTTACGACGTCCTTTTTTGGGAACGAGAGGGGATAGGGAGCCGATATCGCACGATTGTACACATCGGGCAACCTCCACATCCTGGCAGTTATTGCACAGTGTGGGGTCAATCCAATAGCCTTCCCATTTTGCTTGGGGTTTAATTGCTCCCCTTGGACATTGGGGCCGACAGCTATCGCAAGAGATACAACCGTCTTTGATAGTGTAAGCCATAAACAATCTGAGCCTATCAATAAATTGATAGGTAAGAAAAAACGAACAACTTAAAAAATGGGCTTAAAGACCACCAATAGGCAGGTCTTTAGATAAATAGAGGCTAAATCGTTGCACATTTAGAGAATACACCGAGCGATGATCAGCAACGCCGAAGCGTTATACAGGGAAAATGAAGGACGAGTCTATCAGGACTGGATTGCAAAGATTGTAGGTGGACAATTTATTGAAAGTTCACGCTATTAGAAATAACAACCCAAAAAAATGTATTCTATGTCACCTGATACGGTTTAAGCTTTTCTTTCTAATTGACCAGACATTATGTTCAGAATGGACTGTTGATGTCGTTTTTCTGTTTCTGCAATAACGGTTTCTTCGGGGAAATATGGTCAACTGCTTAAGATGTTGCGAGACTGTTACTGAAAATAAAAAAGTCTAATTTTGTTTGTATTTTGTTATGTAGATCTAGGAAATTAACCTAAGCAGGCTGCGTGGACTTTTAGCTCGATGTTTGCCGTTGCTGATTGAGGGGATGAGTCGATTGCAGTCCCATGCCCACGGTTCTAACAATTATGGCTGGTGAGGTGGAGTTGGACTTTTTTTAGATCAAACCCTCCCGAGTCTTAGCAACGCTACCCGTAAATATAAAGGAGACCTTTGACAATGCTAGGTTTATCAGCGACTGATGCTAGTATGTATGCGATGGATTTTTTGATGCAAGATTTGGAAATTCCAGATCTTGCATCAAGATTTCTTCTCTATTCTTGCTGCCCGTGAGACGGGTAGTGATTGGTATGCTGTAGAAATTGGAGTGGAAGGACTCCCCGACAAATGGGTGTTACAAGTGTTTGACACGGGTCAGTGCGATCCTTGTTATACATTTGTGTCGCCGATGCCTAAGGGAGAAGATGTCGATCTAGAAGAGTTTCCTGAGCGCATTGCGCAGGTGATATCGATGGAGCGAGCAGGATATAATGTATAACCTAGCCCAGTTGTTTGTGGCTAACTTTGGGGATTGATAATGATTCATTCACTCTCGCCTGAAGATTTGCCACCAGAGTCAATAACAGACTTGGATACAGAGTTGAAAAGACAGTTTGAAAAGGCTATCTGTCGATACTTTTTTGAAGCCTGTGATGGATCTACTCAATCCCTGCTGATGCTCTGTCGATGGACTATCAATACGGCTGAGGTCGTAACCTTACATATTTACTGTTCTGATCAAGAAAAAAATTGGCGAGTGTTGAATCGCATCACCAAGCTAGCTGAGTATCTTGCTCAGTTTAGCTCCTGTGCCAAAATCAGGGTCCATCCCCCATCAGAGACGGAAGAACCGTTTGACATGCAAGTTGATGAACGTTCTGTTTAGAAAATTGGCGGTGCTGATCCTCGGGATGATTTTATCTGCACGATGCTGTCTTATTCCACATGTAACCGATCGGTTCATCTTCTAAATCAGCAACGGCAAAAAATTAGTCCGCTCAGCTCTGGGCATAGCTTACAGTTATTGAGATAGCACTTTGTTCTTTTAGGTATTCGCTATAGTCAGCCAGGTTATCTAGACCTACGTAGGTGAGTGTAACCTCAGCTATGAACCAGGTAAATAGCTTAAACAACAGTTGGCGATATCTTATCCTCATGGTTAATTTTCAAATGAACATGGTTTAGACGCGCAAAAATGCTTCTCTACAACGTTAGGTAGCCTTTGAAGACTTAGCTGATCGTAACGATAGTTGCCCGGCATAATAGTCAGGGTTGGTGCCTTTGAACAGCGTTTTTGACACCCCGTGTATTGAATGTCTACCTGGTCATGGAGCTGATATTCTTGCAAGATGCTCTCTAATTTTGAGATTAGCTTGCGTCCACCTCGCTTCTGACAGCCTGACTTCCGACAGATCAAGATCTTAGTCGGGTGTTGCTCCGCAGCGGCTGTGGGACAATCTAGCATTTGAGAAACATCAACCATGGCCGACATAGGAGCTTTTGGGGGAGCCATCAGGGATGTCTCTTCGGTGGGGGGACGTAGGGGAAAAACCTGATAGGCTCTGAGTTTGATCACCCCTGTCGTAAAATCAACCTGACTGCGACCAATACAGCGGATTTGGTCTCCGGGCTGAAATTGATAGTCTTGTATAGACGCTCTTAGGTCTTTGGGCAGCTTAATCACCAATGGCTCTTGGTCAACGTCAAGGGCCAGCGCTTTTACTTTATTCTTTTTCTTACTGAGATACCCTAAAAAGATTCCCTCTAGGACAAACATATAGGGAGGTAGGTGTTTATGCGTCGACATAGGAAAATCTCCTGTGAAGTGAGGCAACAGCGCTTCATGCTGTTGCTGGTTTAACGGATCAGCAACGACCGCTTAATTCAATCGTTTAGCTCTAACGGTCTGGGGTGTTTTGATGGGATTATCTAACCCAGTGACTGATAGCTCCCAGCCATTGGCAAGCGTAAACACTTGAGCATCATCCACCGTGGTTTGCTTAACCACTTCTTCTTCGAGATCTTTTTTGGCAACATAGGCCATTAGTTTCCCAGCACGATCGGTGTGCAGCATTACTTTCATAGTATTTCCTTACATTGGGTAATAGAAGGACAAGAAGTGGGTAAAGGAAGACCCCGTAGGATAGAAGGGCAAGAAGTGGGTAAAGGAAGACCCCGTAGGGCTGGTCTTGTGTCGGTGCTTTGTTTGAATTATGTAATTGCCACACCTATATTCTCCTGGGATACCAGGGTGAGCAATTCATCAATCGTAAGGCTACGTTTTAGCTGGGTCGACAGATCTCGTACAGCATTGAGCAGTCGCTGACTGTTGCTGGTGTCTAGCTGTATGCCATAGTTCTGTAGGACCTGGCTCAGCAGATGACGGCCAGAGTGCTTGCCCACAACAAAACGCCGCTGCCAACCCACCTCTTTAGGGTCAAATGGTTCATAGGTGCTGGGATTGTTCAGCACGCCATGGGCGTGGATACCGGACTCGTGGGCAAAGGTATTGGCTCCAACAATGGCCTTCCAGGGGGGCACCGGACAATTTACGGTTTTAGCAACAAAGCGAGACAGCTCTAGCAGCCGCTCGGTTTGAATATTGGTCTTGAGACCGTAGATCTGGCGTAGGGCCATAACAACCTCTTCAAGGGCCGCATTGCCAGCTCTTTCTCCTAGACCATTAACCGTGGTATTGATAGAGACCGCACCCGCACGGACACCGGCTAGGGCATTGGCGGTTGCTAGCCCCAGGTCGTTATGGGTGTGCATTTCCACTGGAATGGCTAAGGCGGCGGTCATTTTTTTCACTTTCTCAAAGGTGGAAAATGGGTCTAGAATACCGACGGTGTCACAAAAGCGAAACCGAAAAGCGCCACTTTCTTGGGCAAACTGTGCTGCTTCGAGTAAAAAGATCTCATCGGCACGGGAACTGTCTTCACCCCCTACACTCACCTCTAGGCCGTGATCGCGGGCAAAGCGGATCGCCCCTTGTAGCTGCTTAAACATGTTGGCCCACTGGCCTTGGAACTTAACTTGAATCTGTATATCTGAGACGGGGATTGAAATATGGATGCGCGTTAGCCCACAGTGGATAGATGCCTGAATATCCGACAGGACAGCCCGATTCCAACCCAGGAGCTGGGCGTTTAGGCCCAGGTTGGCAATGGTGCGAATGGCCTGGGCTTCGTCTCCCCCCATGGCGGGAATACCAACTTCCATTTCTTGTACACCGATGGTGTCGAGGAAGGTTGCGATCGCAACCTTCTCGTCTAAGCTAAAGGCAATACCTGCCGCTTGTTCACCATCTCTTAGGGTCGTATCGTTAATATATATCTGGGGTGGAGTCGTCATTGTGTAGCCTCCATACAAGTGCAAGAGGGAAGAGGGTGAGCGAGGGCCGTGCTATGATCTCACCCTCAAAACTTGTCTGCTAACTTGTGCTTAATGCACAGCTTTCTTAAATCAAAGAAGCATCATCCATTGGCTGAGATTGGTCTCTATTGAAAGCTTCAATATCTTCTGCAATGATCTGATTGAGAAAATACTGTAGAACCCAAGCAAATAGAATGAAAGGGCCAACTATCATAAAGGTCGTCAACATGGTAGGTGTCTCCTGACTATCTAAGGAATAGACAAAATCTTGAACAGCCCTATCTCAAAAAGGTGAAGGTCAGGCTATCTTCAGACAAAAAGTGATCGAAAACTTGTAGAGGGATGTAAAAGTCGGAGAACACT
>CALBPH010000091.1 GCA_937899365.1 uncultured Leptolyngbya sp. | reverse complement strand
CTCTCTCGTGGCCGCTCTCTGGCTTCCCCCCCCTCCCGCCCCCCCCCCCCCCCCCCCCCCCCCCCCCCCACATCCGTTTAGGCGATGGCAGCGTCTGCTGAAGACCCACTGCCCAGACCTACCGCCCAGTGAGGTGCGGCTAAGGGAACCTGACTTATTTGACCATTGGGAGTATGTGGCACTGTCCGTATTATTACGCCGGCAACAGCTACACCGTGAGATTGCGATCGCAATCATCCAATCCACCCTTTCAGAAATCCTATTCGACATTTGCCATGCCGTGGGCGATCTCTCCGAAATTTCGCATACCACCGATCGTCAATCGCGCTTATCTCAACCCATGGCCATTCTCAGCAGCACATCGCTGTTTTACAACGTCAAAACTGAGCTGCAGTCATGGCAAGATACAGCACTCGGCAACCTATCACCAAATCTGTCACCCATCATCATTGACAATCAACGGCTCAAACAGTGTACCCAGCCACGAACATATCAAATTCTCAAACGCCTGCTCCAAGGCAATCGTTCGTTGCGAGAGCTAAGTCAGATTACCGGACGGGAGATGCCTGCATTAGGACGCATGTTAGCCGGCTATGTGGAACGGGGTATCGTCACCCTCAATCCCATTGACGACCTGTCCAGTCCCCAGGCCTCCATGGCACAAAAAGTTCCCCTCCAAGTCGCCAAAAAACTTCCCCTGATCTTTTGTATCGATGACAGTCCCCAGGTAGGTTATCTGATGGAAGAAGCCCTACGTCCGGCAGGGTATCGCTGCACCAGTGTGCAAGACTCTATTCAGGCCCTAGCCCAAATCATTCGCCACCGACCCGACATGATTTTTCTAGATTTGATCATGCCTGTGGCCAATGGCTACGAGATTTGTAAACAAGTTCGTCGCGTCAAAGCATTTCACAAGACTCCCATCGTAATCTTGACCGGTAATGACGGACTGGTCGATCGGATGCGGGCAAAGGCCGTAGGCGCTACAGACTTTATGTCTAAGCCCGTAGACCCCATTAAGGTCATTGAAATGGTGCGACATCAGCTGGCCAATCTAGACAATGCCATCGAAAACAATTGAGCTGATAGCCCGTTGACTAGCCCACAGCCTCAGACCCTTCAGATCACGCACAGGAGCCTTACTCCTTAAACTGTTGCGCATAGAACTGTTCATATCGCCCCTGTTGTTCTAAAAGTTCTAAATGGGTTCCCGACTCAGCAATTTGTCCATGCTCAATAAACAAAATTCGATTAGCCTTCCGTACCGTGCTAAGACGATGGGCAATCACAAACTCCGTACGGTTCTCCATTGCCCGCTCCAGTGCCTCTTGCACTAACGCTTCTGACTCAGAGTCCAGGGCTGACGTCGCTTCATCTAAAATCAAAATTCGCGGGTTCAACAAAATCGCCCTCGCAATGGCAATACGCTGCCGCTGACCGCCCGACAGATTCACTCCCCGTTCCCCTACCCAGGTGTAATAGCTCTGGGAAAACTGCTGAATAAACTCATGGGCATTAGCAACCCGCGCTGCCGCTTCAATAGCCCCATAGTCTAGATTCGTCTGACCATAGGCAATATTTTGTGCAATTGTGCCCGAAAACAACGTTGTCTCTTGGGGCACAATGCCAATCTGTTGGCGCAGACTCCGCAAGGTCACTTGTCGAATATCGATGCCATCTACCAACACTTCTCCTACCTGAGGATCATAAAAGCGTGCCAGCAGATTTACCAACGTGGTTTTACCTGCCCCCGAAGGCCCCACTAACGCCACCACATCGCCAGGCTTTACCAGTAGCGAGAGATCTTTAAACACCGGCTTACCTGATGCATAGGCAAAGCTAATGTCGCGATATTCCACCTTGCCCGTAATTGACGGCAGGGCCCGAGCATTGGGCTGATTTTCGAGGGTGGGCTGCTCGGCAAATAGCTCAAACACTCGCTCTGCTGAGGCTTCCGTCTGCTTAAAAGAATTGTAATGCTGGGTTACTAAGTTAATCGGGTCAATCAATAGCGCCACTGCCACCAAAAAGCTAACAAACTCCTGGGGTTGGAGACTGCCTAGGGCAATCTGCCAGCCTCCTAGCAAAAATAAAAACATAATGCCCACCGCTTCTAAAAAGCCCACCACTGGATATTGAATTGCCGTTAGATGCTCGGTACGATATTTGGCGATGCGATTTTCATCGGCCACCGCGCTAAAGCGCTCCACCTCATACTCATCCGCCGCAAATGCCTTGACCACTCGAATGTTACCCAGCACTTCGGTCAGTAATGAAGACAGATTAGAAATCTCATTTTGGCTGCGGCGCGACAAAGACAACATCCGGTTACCAAAGCTGCCAATCAGCCATGCCATCAGGGGCGCAATCAAAAAGCCCGCCAGGGTAAGGGGCCAATTGAGATAAAACATATAAATGGGAATGGCAATTAATTGAAAAACGCAGGAGATAAACTGCTGCGACATTTTATAAATAACTTCGCCAATACGGTCGATATCTTCGGTAAGGCGGTAGGAGAGATCGCCAGTTTTGGCTGACGCAAAGTAATCAATACTCAACTGATGAAGATGGGCATAGACCTTTTTTCTGAGTTCAAGTACTGCCGCTAAAGAGGCTTGAATAGAAAAGACCTTTTCACCATATTGAAAAAGATTTTGAATGAGAAATGCCAGCGTCGTCAGACCCAGCCATCTAGCAATATTCGACACTTGCCCCTGGCTAATATAGTAGGTCACCTGCCCTGCCAGATAGGGCAGCATCACCGTCGCTAGAACATAGCCAACAATGCACACAAACGACCAGCCGAACAAGGGCCACTGGGGCTTGAGAAAAGGCAGCAGCTGCCAATAGACCGATCGTTGTTGTGCCATAGAGGGGAATCTCAAATCTCGACATAAAAACTTGATTAGTTACTTGAAACCGCTGCCGCATCAAGTTGCTCAAGGGTATCTAGCACCACCTTGGCAATACGATAGGATGCGCCAAAGGGACCAAATCGTTCTTGCCCATTGGCAATACAGGCTTTGAGATAGGCGTCATCT
>CALBPH010000090.1 GCA_937899365.1 uncultured Leptolyngbya sp. | reverse complement strand
GGCAGGTTCCTGATACGGCTGACCTATTTCTTCTCGAAAAATCTGATGCCACGTATCTTCAGTATCGGCCAGGACAATCGACGTAAATTCAGCCAACTCATCTTCCGCAGGTGATGTCTGTTGTGATGACGTCTGAGATTGAGACGGTGACTGAGCTACCTGGTCTAGAACAATGCTGGGATCTCCCCCCAGCATTGTCACCACCAACGCCAATACCAAAGCGCCTAAACCGCCACCACCGACCACAAGAGAACTGTTACCGCCACGGCGGTCTTCGATATTGCTACTACGACGCCCCGTTTTTTTCATGGCTGCCCTTTAGATGTGTGGTGACAGATGAGAGATAGATTGTTTGCACGCAAGCACTCAGTACTTGTACGGAATGTATCACTGATATCCATAGCTACAAGTCAAACCAAGGAATCTCTTAGTAATCGGCACAGATGCCGTTGCTGATTTGGGATATGAACCGATCTGAGAGACATGCGATGTACCAATGTTTGCCAGATAAATTCATACCGGGGATCAGCACCGCCGCACAGATTAGTCTTGCTCAGCAACCTTTTTGGTGAGTTCAGCGATGTATCGATCAATGCGGTGATCTTGTAAGCTGCCAGAAATAATTCGCCAGCTGAAAATGGAATTGAATCGGATTCGGGTATCTACATGGCGGTATTGCTGCCAACGACGGGGCAAACCACTGACAACATCATTGCCATTTACAAATCGCCAGGTATCGGGCACACGGCGATTATAGGATTCCGCAAATGCTTTGTTCCCAACACGGGGGGAACCAAACGCATAGACCTTAACTGAAATTTTGGGCGCGAAGTTGTATTGCAAATCCACAGCGCACAATTTGGCCAAGGCCCCACCCAGACTGTGGCCAGTGATCACCCAGCGAGTCATGGTACTTTTACCAACAATGGAGTGGATCTCAGACCGTGCGGCCAGATAGGCTTTGGTAAAGCCTGAGTGCATTTTTACGCCAGAACTAGAGGTGCCATAGACGTCGGGATAGTCCAGTTGTTTGTCGTCTAGTACAGCATCTGTAACCGCAGACCATCTGGAAAAGTCTAAATTGGTGAGCCAGTCACGATCAGCATCGCTGCCCCGAAAAATCACATAGCCACACTGGGTCTCAGGATCTTGTAGTAGGGCAACTTGGGTATCCGTACGCTTGATATCAAATAATTTTGGGACAAGGCTAGGGCGCATACTAAAGCGCAACTCATCGTTGAACGTCCGATAGACTTCATTGGACAGATGGGCACAGCGCAATGCAAGTTGATAGTCTATTTGATCAGTCATAGTACTTAAGTCTGTTGCAAACCCTCTTGGGTCAGTGTGCCGTAGAGTCTGGGCATCTTTGCCACTCAGTGATAAAAATTTAAGCGTTAAAACATAGAAAAGCTGAGGTTCCAGGCTTTTAGGTGATCATGCCTAGAACCTTCAAGGATGCGATCGCAGATTCCAGGTGCTCTCCGTTTATTGCAGCAGGACAGCTGCGATGGAGCAAAATTGCGGGTATGACGGCGTCATTGATTTAGAAGATGAACCGCTCGGTTAAAGCTGCAATAGGACCGCATCTTGAAAATACAATCCTCTCGGCAATCAGCAACGCCTTTATGACAATAGCCCTGCAGCATAGTCTGTTTTCAGCTGCTCAATCTGGAGATATACCTTTTCGTGCAGAGCTTCACTCTTAGAATCAGAACTGAGCAGGGGCTGAGCATTTTTAAGAGTTGATTTAAACTGCCTACAAATCAACTGGTAGTCAATATATTTAGGCAATTTAGGAAAAATTTGTTTGCTAATTCCTTTATATAGGCGCTTAATCCGACGGGGCTCATACGCTATGCCTAGGCCATCCATCCAATCACGCCATTTAAATTCGAGAATTTTCTCGTTGGTTACCATCGGCACCCACGGAACGCGAAAAGCATCAGCAATAATTGCACCGTGCATCGCCTCTGTAAACAAGACATCTGTGGCACTAATGTCATCGAGGACTTGATCAACTTATATGCCCTGTTCAATGTATTTAACACGACAGTCAGCTCATATTTGTTGCCATCCCTCCCGATTCATCTCCGACTCAAGATGGTGTGGCATGTAGGACGTTTTATATCGCTTTTTTGTATCAGCCTTTTGATACAAACTTTTCACTAAAATTGCTGGATCGGTAATCGCTTTTTCGTCAGGAATTCCGAGTAGTTTGCTCGTTAATCGGCCACGAACAAAATAAATTTTGAAGCGATCATTTTGGACATTTACCTTGCCATAGCCTGCACCGGAGCCAAAAATTATTTTTGTTGGCTCTGGCGGGAGAAAGTCATTGAGTAATGTGCCAATACCGACAAATAGCTTAGAGTCGCTTTGCCCTTCAAACAGTTCGGGTATCACACGATGCCAAATCCATGGGTTCAGATCATCACCAAAGTTCCCTAACTTAAATCCATTTTCTTGGGCGTTGTAATAGTACAACTTCATGGAGACGAGGTCCTGTTAGCCAATGTCTCTCAGGCATAGCACAAAGTGACTGACGAATTTATGGAGATAGCAAATTCACAGCGACATGCCCAGCAGAGCCTTTAGGCGCTAACGAGCGGTGCTGTTTTTGCTTTAAAGTCAGCAGCTTTGAGGGCAGATACGGCCTCATCAGGATCTTTCACTCGGAACTGGGCACCAAGACGCACCACCTGACGATGTCCGTCATAGCTGATCATAGCGACGACAGGCACTTTAGCTTCTCGCTTATCTTCGCCTTGCTGATCTTGAATCACGTTGCGCAGGCGGTTTTGCTGCACGATATCCCCGGCAATGGATGGTGGCAGCTCAACGGTCACCAATCGCACATCTTCAATCGGTTCAGCATCGTCAACAATAAACTGCACCTGATCGTCACGCCGGTCAGCCTTGCCCCAGACCATCAATCTGGCATCGGCCTTAATGTGCATACCGATCCGGGCATAGGAGCGGGGAAAGACGACGGCTTCCGCCTGACCGCTAAGGTCTTCGATCTGCAAGATAGCCATGCTGTCGCCCTTTTTGGTGGTGATGGGCTTCATAGCGCTGATCATGACGATGGCGCTGAGGGTAATTTTTTCGGGCTGCTCACCTAGTTCTGCCAGGCTAATGGGGGCCAAAATCCGGGCAGGACGCTGAACTGACTTGAGGGGATGGTCTGAAATATAGAAGCCGAGCAGCTCTTTTTCTAGCCGCAGCCGTTCTTGAGGATCGTATTCCTCCATGGGGGGAGCTTTAGGAGCAGCCTCGTAAGCACCAGAATTATTGCTACCGCTATCGCTGGGAGCTGCGGCTGCATCTCCCCCACCTAGCATCATGTCAAAGATATTGCCCTGGCCAATTTCGCGGTCCTTAGCGCGGGATTGAGCCCAGTCAACAACGAATTCTAAATCGGCATTGAGCTGACGGCGGTTATTGTTAAGGCTGTCTAGGGCTCCGGAGTGAACCAAGGCCTCTAGGGCACGGCGGTTAACGGCACGCAGATCGATGCGATCGCAAAGTTCAGGTAGCGACGTAAACGGCCCATCCTCTTCACGACTCTGGATCAGCGTCTCAATTGCCCCCAGTCCCACATTACGCACCGCCGACAACCCAAACAGAATGCAATCATCTTCCGGCGTAAAGTCCACACCCGAACGGTTTACATCCGGTGGCAGCACTTCGATACCCATACTGACGCAGTTCGCAATATGCATCTGCACCTTATCTTGATCACCACTGATCGCCGTCAGCAGTGCCGCCATATATTCCACCGGATAATTAGCCTTCAGATATGCCGTCTGGTAGGTGACATAGCCATAAGCCATAGAGTGGCTTTTATTAAAACAGTACTGGGCAAAGTTAACCATCTGATCCCAGAGGGCTTCGACCGTCTTTTGAGGTACACCATTAGCCACCGAGCCCTCAATAAACTTGCCCCGGTGCATATCCATGGCCGACTGCTTTTTCTTACCCATGGCACGGCGTAGCAGGTCTGCTTCACCCAGGGAGTAACCTGCCATATCCTGGGCAATTTTCATGATCTGCTCCTGAAAGATCATGATGCCGTAGGTCTCTTCTAAAATCGGCTGGATTAGTTCGTGGGGGTAGTCGATTTGCTCACGACCGTGTTTACGATTAATAAACTTGGGAATCAATCCGGCATCTAACGGACCAGGCCGATATAACGCCAGTACCGACGAAATATCATCCAGACCGTCGGGTTTCAGATCGCGCACAATCTGACGCATCCCTGAAGATTCCAGCTGGAATACCCCGCCCAACTCACCACGACTCAGCAGCTTATAAGTTTCTGGATCGTTGTAAGCCACCTTATCCATATCGATGGTTTCACCACGGGTCTGCTCCACATAATCCACCGCTTTTTGGATCATGGTGAGGTTACGCAGCCCCAAAAAGTCCATCTTCAGTAGACCGACCGCTTCTACATCTTCCATGTAGTACTGGGTGATAACGGCACCGTCATTGTTCCGCTGCAGCGGCACCAGTTCGTCCAGGGGTTTCGCCGAAATCACCACCCCTGCCGCATGCATACCAAAGGTTTTGTTGGTACCTTCGATGGTGTTAGCCATATCCAACCAGCGAAGATAGGTCACCGCTGTTCCAGGGAAGAGATCTCC
>CALBPH010000089.1 GCA_937899365.1 uncultured Leptolyngbya sp. | reverse complement strand
GCCAGGGTATTAATAAAGAACCCCAGCAGTGGTTCTAATTCAGCCCGCTGACGATTGGCAATGGGGGACCCCACCACGATGTCATCTTGACCGCTATAACGATGGAGCAACAGTTGAAATGCGGCCAGGAGAACCATAAATAATGTCACCTGGTGGTTTTGAGCTAACTTATGAATCCGCTTACTTAATGCGGGATCTAGCCGCATGATGTGGGTGTTGCCCTGGAAGCTCTGGACTGAGGGGCGGGGATGATCGGTGGGGAGTTCTAATAGGGCTGGGGTATTGGCTAACTGCTGTTTCCAATAGTCGAGTTGTGTTGCTAAGGCATCTCCCAACAGCCACTGACGTTGCCACACGGTATAGTCCGTGTATTGAATGGTTAGGGGAGCAAGCGTAGGTGGTTGTCCCTGACTATATGCCCGATAGAGCTGGGAAAATTCCTGGCTGAAGACGCCGATGGACCAGGCATCCCAGATAATGTGGTGTACTTCTAGGAATAGTATGGAGCGGCTGGGGGAGAGCTGCACCAGGGTGGCTCTGGCCAGGGGCAGGGCGGTTAGGTCAAAGGATTTTTGGGCCTGCTCATGGGTGAATGTGTGAATTTTGGTGTCTAAATTAGGATGCGGGGCTCTATGGATATCGAAGGCCCAGTCTTGCCAGCTTTCTAGGTGTAGGGGCCAGTTGCCAGGAGCCGGGACTGCGTCATGAATGACTTGCACCGGCTTGCCATCAACAGCATCAAACGTGGTGCGGAGGACGTTGTGGCGGCGTGCGATCGCATCCAGCGTCTTTGCCAACGCATCCACCTGTACGGTGCCGCTAATCTGCAGGACAACTGGAATGTTATAGGTGGCGCTAGGACCTTCAAGCTGATGGATAAACCAAAGTCTTTCCTGAGACCAAGAGAGGGGAAAGGTATTGGTTTGACGTTCGGCAGGCAGAATGGGCAGCTTAGTGGGATCAATCCCTTCTTTTTGCAGCAGTTTAAGAAAAACTTCCCGCTTTTGGGGCGGTAAATTTGCTAGCCGTTTGGCTATGGCTTCTTGTTTTAGTCGCGCATTCTCGGCCATGGTTATCTTCCTTTCCGTTTTTCTTTAATCTCCTGTTGTGGGCTGATATCAGTCATTGAGAAGGATGCTGGCCTCCCCATCAGAAAGCTCCTCCATCTGATCCAATAGGTCGCTGAGTTTGTCTAGTTCATCGGTGGTTGATGTCGCCTGCTGTTTCTCCTTAATCACCTCTACAAGTTTGCCAATGGTTGGGGTATCAAACACTGTGGCAATGGGGATATCAACGGCAAAGGTCTGCCTCAGGTGGAACAACAGCTGGGTGCCAATCAGAGAATCTCCGCCGACCTCAAAGAAATTGTCGTTAATACCCAGCTCATTTACCCCTAGCAATGTCTGAAAAATTTTCATCACCACCGCTTCTACCTGGTCGGCAGGAATGCTCTCCCCGGGGGCATAGGGTAGGTCTAAGGCTGGAGCTAAACTGGCATCTGGGCTAGTCAGGGCATAGTGTTTGGCGAGTTCGGCCAGACGCTGATGCAAAGGACGGGTGGATACCAATGCCCAGGGCTCGGTTTGGATTAACAGGCGCTCTAATACTTCGCCCGTTTCCTGGGGTAAAATTCCTTGGGCCAGGTCCATTTCTATCTGTCTAAGCAGACTCTCTCCGGCATGCTCGTTGGCCAATCGTTGTTTTAGTTGGCTAAAGCCGTCTATGGCCATGCCCACCTGTTGCACACTATCCCAATTAATGGTCAGG
>CALBPH010000088.1 GCA_937899365.1 uncultured Leptolyngbya sp. | reverse complement strand
GGATCAGCTGAATAAAAAAAATTATGGATGCATAAAATTTCTTATTTAGACTCCCAAGGGGTCGGGGTGCTAAATCAGAAAAATAGCTGTGTGTCCGCTGTGTGTCCGTAGTTGTCGCCATGTGCGATCGAAAAAGTTCCCTAACTCTAGAACAATTCTTCTTGTCTTCATATTTAACGTTAGGCTCCCCAATCAACCGAGCATTTGCTCTGGCTTAAATACTGCTTAACCTAGACAGGACATGCCATTAGGACATTTGAAGATGAAGTAAAGACCTGAAAATAAAGTGGGTGCCACTGCTGGTCTGGGTATCCCCCTATTTTTTCCAGATTATTGTCCTATCTATCTGTATTTATATGTGTGTTTACCGCGGTTACTGTCACATTGCATAGATCTGCTCGAATCTAGCTTTCACGAAGATTCCCGTAACCCTTATGATTCAGCCATAATTTAGCAGCTAATGATCAAGTACCCATCTGGCCATGGCTTTAAACAAGCGGTTACTGATCAGGATCTGCGGGTTCTATGTGCCTTAATCGCTAATTGTCAAAGGAATGCAGCATGAAGCAAAAACCCATCATAATTGCGGCTGCATTGGGCGCTTTACTCATTGAGATCGGGCTCATAGCTAAAGGGCGTTTAGTTAATATCGATAGCCATCTAAACTATCAGACCGCTCTCTCACAGCAGCTGCAAAGCGATTTAGCCGTCAACAAATCTATTTTAGATACTCAACGGACGCTGCAAACGTCCTATGAGCCCCTAGAGCAAGAACTAGCCCAGGTCCAAACACTTCACAATACGCTGACTGAAGTGCCTGAATTTGTCGGCACTCAAAACGTCCAAACATTAGAAACCGCCCTAGAGACCCAGGCCCAGCTTCTAGAGGAAAAAACGCTCCTTACCCAGGAGTTTAAAGCGCAAGACCGACGCATCAAAAAGGCCCTGCTAAAACTTCCGGATCTGGTCGATAAAATCAAGCAAGATAGCAGGCTAGAGCCTGAGGTATCGTTAACCCTCACAAAACTCTTCGAAGAAATTCTACTCTATGTGCTGTCTGCCGATGAGTCTTGGGCGTTAGAGATTCAGCCTAAGGTGGTTCAGCTTCAGACCCTGATTGACAGCGACACCATAGACAATCGAGAGGTCGATCTGGCCCTAGTTCAGATTCAAACCCTTTTAGAAAGTAAACAGCAGGTTGATCGGCTGACTGAATCACTCTTAAGTTTGCCGACCCTACAACAAATTCAAGAGTTATCGACCCTCTATGAAGACGCATTTCGTACAGCCAGCGCCCGAGCTAAGCTGTTTCAGCTAGCTGCCGCTGTTTGGTTTATCGGTATCGTTGGCGGCAGCCTCGGTCTGACTTTATTAATCAGACAGACTCAAAATATAGAACAAGTGACGGGCACTCTGTTTGAGAGTATTGACAATGCTTTTCTGATTGTTAACGATCAGTGGTTGGTCACCCATGTTAATTCCCAAGCTGCCAAAGATCTAGGTAAGCCACTGGACACATTAATCGGCCAGTCTTTCTGGGATGTGTTTCCTCAAGAACTGGGGCAAGATAAAACAGACTATTACCAGCAGGCCCTAGATCAACAGTCTGTTGTCGTATTTGAGACCAAGTTTACCGCTCAATCACGGTGGCTTGAGTTTCGTCTTAATCCCAACACCTATGGACTCTCCATTTCCTGGCAAGATATTAGTAGCAATAAAAAGGCTGAATTTCAGTTAGCCTTGAGCCTTGAGGCCAATGATGAGGCCCTCAAGAAAGCTGATGAGGCCCTCAAGAAAGCTGATGAAACCCGTCAAAAAGCAGAGATTGAGCGGTGCAAAGCAGAGAAAGCCAGTCAGGCAAAAAGTGAATTTCTGGCCAATATGAGTCACGAATTAAGGACGCCGCTCAATGCCATTATTGGCTACAGTGAAATGCTTGAAGAAGACGCAGAAGATCTGGGTCAAGAAGAATTTGTTCCCGAACTGCAAAAAATTAAAGGCGCTGGCAAACATTTATTGGGGCTTATTAACGACGTTCTCGACCTTTCTAAGGTAGAAGCTGGTCACATGGACGTGTATTTAGAAACATTTACGATTATGCCCCTGGTAGAGGACGTTGCCTCAACCATGCAGCCGGTGATTGCAAAAAACAGCAATACTTTAAAGGTTCAGTTCTCTGATAACGTTGGCAAGATGCATGCTGACCAAGTCAAAGTTCACCAAAGTCTGCTTAATTTGTTGAGTAATGCTAACAAGTTTACTCAAAATGGGACCATTACCGTTGACGTGATTTCCGTTGAGGCAGATGGCGACAGCTGGATAGATTTTCGCATTGAAGATACGGGCATTGGCATGATGCCAGAGCAGCTGCAGAAGATTTTCAATGCCTTTGCCCAGGCTGATTCTTCCACAACTAGACAGTACGGGGGGACGGGGCTGGGCCTTACCATCACCAAGAACTTTGTTCAAATGATGGGTGGCACCGTAAACGTTGAGAGTGAAGTTGACAAAGGGACGCTATTTACCCTGAGAATTCCACAAACGGTTAAAGCCATTGTTAACGTTTTACCACTGACCTCAGACTATGATGAAATAGCCAGTGAAGCCTCTGCGACAACATTTTCGACAGACCACGGTAGCCCATCTATATTACCCGCTAAATCCTCTGGCGTTCAGGCATCAACGGCTCTCTACACAGAATGTGTTTTGGTTATTGACAACGATGTGGAAGCCTGCGAACTCATTTGGAAGACACTTGTCAGCCAGGGCTATTTTGTTGTGTTGACCCACAACAGCCGCAAAGGACTAAAAATGGCAGAACATCTTCTCCCTGACATTATTCTTTTGGATGAAATTATATCGAAGGCGGATGGCACTAATATTCTCAAGACGCTCAAAGAAAACCCGAAGCTTTCAAAGAGTTCAATCATTGTACAGACGATGACGCCCGATGAGGCCTTAAGCTACGCCCTAGGCGCGGCCCATTGTCTGTCTAAACCCATCCAGCCAACAGAACTCTTGGCAGTGCTTGGCAAGTATCGAGCAAACCAACCGGAAGATCCTATGGCTGAGCTCATGACTAAGGAAGTAGCCCACTGGCCAGGATAGTCGGTGTGATTTCTGTGAGATCTTGTATGGGGCTAAATTGGTGGGCAGCGGGGCCAACCACCCATAAGGGCACTGCATTGAGGGTATGGCGCTTGGTGGATAAGTCTTCTACATTGCCATGGTCGCTAACAACAATAAGTGTGGTGTCTGGCCCCAGGGCATCGATTACGGCGACAAGAAAACGATCGATGCGCTGTAGCACGGTTACGGCCCGCTCATGGTCCTGGGCGTGGCCGGCGTAGTCGCCGAGATAGCACTCAAATAGGGTGACGCTATGGCGGTTGCCTAGGGTGGCTAGATAGTTGCCTGCTCGCTCAGGGGTGATGGGGTTAGCCGTAATACCACGGGAGCTAGCAATTTCACCGGTAATGTCCCAAAAGCGAGCTTCGCCCCGTTCATATTCATACTGCATCCGAAAGGGG
>CALBPH010000087.1 GCA_937899365.1 uncultured Leptolyngbya sp. | reverse complement strand
CGATCGGTTAAATATGCCGTAGGGCAGCACCTTACAGATAAAATCATCCCGAGGATCAGCAACGCCTCCACAATCAGAGCGGTGTGTGTTCCCCGCCGCCCACGTGCAATCTGCCGCAATCTACCGCTGCTGTACCCGTGCCAAGATGTCTCTTGCGTTAGGGATTTGATTGAGAGCAATCCCACACGACACGCTTAAGCACTGACTAACAGTGCATGTCGGTTAGTTCGTGACATTTTTAGCACCCATGAACAGCAACATTTAGAGGCATTCTCTTTGAACTAATGAGAATGCCTATTGCTGAGCTTTAAAATTCACGTGGAAATATCATTATATGAATATTACGCAAAACGCTTCGAAGACAGCTGTTGTGATCTCTTCAGGCATTATCAGCCTGCTAACCGCCGTCCTCCCTGGCGAAGCAGCGACCTTTGCCACATCAACCAGCGCATTCTCCTTTGGTAATTTCTCACAGACACCTGTATCTGTTTCTACATCCACAGATACAGATACTAGCGCCGTTGTGATTACAGCTGGGGAAGGACGTGTCATTAACGATGCCCAAGCATCAGCACTGTTTAATCAAGACCCTACATTCTCTCTTAATAGAGCCATTAGTGAATCGTTTGGAGAAGGCTCAAACTACTTGGGATTTGCTGAGAGTCAGGCATCTGTTCTAGGTCAGTTTGAGATTTTAGCAGATACAACCTTTAACTTTGCGTTTGCGGGTTTGCTAGATATATTTACATCCATTGACGATGCTGACTCTGAACAAGCACAGGCTACGGCTGGCATCACCTTTGCGTTGTTAGATGAAACAGCCAATGTGCTGTCAAGCTTTGAATTATTTGGCAATCTAAACACCCCAGGGGATGGAGATAGCTTATTTGTGGAGTCAACGGCTAATGTTGATTGGACCATTGATGAAGATGCCTTCTTTAGCGGACCGGATGAATTAGAAGAAATTGCATTTCTTCAGGTCTCAGGCAGCTACAGTGAGCGATTTACCGCACCTAGCCGCCTGACTCTGGTAGAGGTTAAAACAAGTGAGACCTTTGTTTCACAAAAAACCGTTGCCCAAACCCCCGAACCTGGGATTGTATTGGCCCTATTATCTTTGAGTGGCGTAGCTTTCTCGCTGAAGAAAACCAAGGCATAAGGATTAAGAAATTCTGATATTTTATAACCGCCTGAGTTAAGAGAGAGCATTTATAATAGGGTGAAGTGTTATCAATCCGGTAAGGGTGTTGCTCTACCAAAATCACCATGGCCTATGTATGCGAACTCAACCCTGGTCACCATGTCTATCTAGATAACCGGGAAAACCAAACCACCATCACCACCATTATGGGCCAGTTGGGGCAACAACAACAGGCTAGCAATGGCATGACAACCGGCCCCTGGACAGCACCGCCGCAGGCCTATCAAACTTCGGGTGGCGCTGTGTTTAAGCTATTTACCGCCCAAGGAGACATCAGCATTTATGTCCAGGGCAACAGCGTTAGTATGACGGGCAGTGTGCCGTCCATTGCTGGGGCACAGCCGCTATCCATGCAGCAAACAACAGCTGTACCAACAACAACCATGCCTTCCATGCCCCCTATGCAGCCTATGCAGCCCATGGGAAATATGCAGATGACCATGAACCCGATGGAAATGCGCATGGGAAATATGGAGTTAAAAATGGACTCGACCAGTCCGGCACCCACAGCCGATGAAGCAACGACAACACGGAAGTTTTGTAGTCAATGTGGTGCCAAGGTTGCTCCCGAGGATCGGTTTTGTTCTAGCTGTGGTCATCGCCTGAGTTAAGGGACTTTGTTCGATCTCTCTACTCTTAGGATCCATTAAACAATACCCTCATGATATAAGTTCTACCCTCCAAATCTTCTGCAAAAACCGATCCAGAACATTTATAATCGTCTTCGCCGTAACCCCAAACTTAGTACCATTAGGCAACCCTCAGTAGGATGGGTATTAGGGCGGCGTTCCGGCCCTAACCATGGGAAGCCCCGTATGCGATATGGGATAAAGTGACTCCTTCCGGAAAGGGAACTCGGAGGGACCCCAAGCGACACCTTTCACGCCTAAGCAGCTGCCCAAGCTATTTTATTAGCTAAAACCATGAGCTTAATTTTTAACACTCCTCCTCATTGATTAGGATATTAGACAAAAATGTGCTCTAGAATTGGGTGTATAGGTATCTGAACAAGCGGATACTTGTCTAAGAATTTGTTAGAAAAACGCTGAAACCCTTATCTATTAGCAATTCTAGGCAATTTTGTTTGGCTTTTAGTTGCTTAACTTACCATTAAATTTTTATTAGATGTATGCACTTTTACAATTCACGGTACCAATAGCCGCTAATCAGTAGGTACACACTTCGAGATAATGGCCAGTGTTTAACACCTACGATCCAGGCGACTTTTATGATGAACTGTTTGTCAGTCGCGGTGTGCCTCGACCGGAAGCAGAGCTGTTGGTGAAGCGCATCAGTAACATTTCCATTGATGAGCTCATGCTGCGCCAGCAGATGGCTCAAAATATGTTATTCAAGCTGGGGGTGACGTTTAACGTCTACAGCGACAATCAAGGAACAGAACGAATTTTTCCCTTTGATGTGGTGCCCCGTGTGGTGCCTAGCGATGAGTGGCAGTGGCTAGAGCGGGGTCTAAAACAGCGGATTAGAGCACTAAATTGTTTTTTAGATGATATTTATAACGATCAAAAAATCATCCAGGATGGGATTATCTCCCGAGAGGTGATTGAGTCGGCCACGGGATTTCTGAAACCCTGTATTGGGCTAAAGCCACCCAAGGGGATTTGGTGTCACATTACCGGGACCGATTTGGTCCGCGATCGCAACGGCAACTGGTACGTTCTTGAAGATAATCTTCGCTGTCCGTCGGGCGTATCCTACGTTTTAGAAAATCGACGGGTGATGAAAGGCGCGTTCCCGGCCCTGTTTGAGGCCCTCAACATCAACCCGGTGGACGCTTATCCCAGCCAGCTGCTGGCCTCGCTGCTCCATTTGGCCCCAGACGGCGTTCCTGATCCCCAGGTGGTGTTGCTCTCCCCCGGCATTTATAATTCTGCCTACTTTGAGCATTCATTTTTAGCGCAGCAGATGGGGATTGAGCTGGTGGAAGGTCGAGACCTGGTGGTCATGGACGGCTATCTGCAAATGAAAACCACCAAGGGGTTACAGCGAGTGGATGTGATTTATCGTCGCATTGATGATGACTTTTTAGACCCACTCACCTTCCGTCCCGATTCATGCCTTGGGGTGCCGGGGCTGATGGAGGTGTATCGCCAGGGGCGAGTTGCGATCGCAAATGCCCCCGGTACCGGCGTCGCCGACGACAAAATGGTTTACAGCTATGTGCCCGCCATGGTGCGCTACTACCTGGACGAAGAGCAAATCATCCCCAACGTACCCACCTACCTCTGTGAGAATGAAAAACAACAGGACTATGTGCTGCACCACCTGGATGAGCTAGTGGTCAAAGCCACCGATGCCTCCGGCGGCTACGGTATGTTGGTGGGTCCCCACGCCACTGAGCCAGAGCGACACGCCTTTGCCGACCAGATCAAGGCCAACCCCAGGGGCTATATTGCCCAGCCCACCCTGTGTCTGTCTCGGGTGCCCGCTTTGATCGACAGTGAGTTTCAAGGCTGTCATGTGGACCTGCGGCCCTTTATTTTGAATGGGGAAGATATCTATGTAAACCCCGGCGGATTGACGCGCGTAGCCCTAAAAAAGGGGTCACTGGTGGTAAATTCGTCCCAAGGGGGCGGCAGCAAAGATACCTGGGTGGTGTCGGCAACACATTAAACATTAGCCCATGATCTAAAAACAATAACAACCTAAAAGCAGTAACAACATCATTGGTGAGTCCCTATGCTAAGCCGCGTTGCCAATTCAATTTACTGGATGAACCGCTACGTAGAACGGGCGGAAAATGTATCCCGGTTTGTGGAAGTTAACCTGCACCTGCTGCTCGACACCCCCATGGGCACCATGCAACAGTGGGAACCCCTGGTGATTACCACGGGCGATCAGGATATTTTCAAAGAGCGCTACGGTAAGGCCACCGCCGAGAATGTGTTGAAATTTCTCACCTTTGATGCAGATTATTCCAACTCTATTCGTTCCTGTGTAAAGGCTGCCCGAGAGAATGCTCGCTCAGTCCGAGAGATTATCTCATCGGAAATGTGGGAGCAAATTAACAGCTTTTATCTGCAAGTGGAAGAGGCCGCCCAATCGGCGGACATGGCAAAGCTCTATGAGTTTTATCCTGAGGTAAAAATGGCTAGCCACATGTTTGCCGGAGTGATGGAGGCCACCATGTCCCACAATGAGGGCTGGCACTTTGGCCGGTTGGGGCGCTTTTTAGAACGGACGGACAAAACAGCCCGCATCTAAGATGTGAAGTATTTTATTTTGCTACCGTCAGAGGCGGCGGAGGGGAGTCCACTGGAAAATCTTCAGTGGATTGCGCTGCTGCGTTCCGCCAGTGCCTATGAGATGTATTGCAAATGTCAGCACATGATTAACCCTCAGGGGGTGGTGGATTTTCTGGTACTGCATCCGGAGTTTCCTCGCTCTATCCGCTGTTGCATTTTGCAGGCGGAGCAGTCGTTACATAAGATTTCGGATTCACCGGCGGGGAGCTGGCGGTCGAGTAGCGAGCGGCGGTTGGGTAAGTTGCGATCGCACTTAGACTACATCACCCTAGAAGAGATTTTCGAAACCGGTCTTCACCAGTTTTTAGACGGCCTCCAAGATGACCTCAACCATGTGGGTAGCGCTATCAGCGAAAATTTCTTTGGGCTGTCGGTATCTGTTTAGATACCTGTAATACGAGCCAGG
>CALBPH010000086.1 GCA_937899365.1 uncultured Leptolyngbya sp. | reverse complement strand
ACTTTGGGCTAGGGGAGATATGAGGGGTGCGATCGCACCAATCTGCACCACCGTTTTCACCTTGCCCCATATATTGGCCCCCAGCACCTTCGGCTGATTTACCCGCCAGCCGGCGATGGTCAATTCCCGCGCCAGCACTAAAAATACTCCCCAGGCCGGTACCGTACCCAGCTGCACCAACACCAGTAGCGGAGCCAACACCAGCAGCTTATCCACCAGCGGGTCCAAAAACTTTCCCAGGTCCGTCACCTGATTAAGCCGACGCGCCAAATAGCCATCTAGCCAGTCAGTGCAGGCGGCTATTAAAAACACCGCCACGGCCCACCAACGAAGCCATGCCGAGGGATTGCCCAGGAGCCAAAACACCAAGGGTATGGCCACTAGCCGCGACACCGTAATCCATGTCGGTAAATTCATAGGACCTAACGTTACAGCAATCGAATTATCGGATTATCGGTAGCTAATATGCTCTTCGCGATAGTTGGGAGGCTCCACATGGATAGTGACCCGAATCGGCCCAAAGACCTGTTCCAATGTCTGCTCAACCACTTCAGTAATCTCATGGGCACTGACCACATCCGTCGGTTCCACAATCAGATGCATATCCACAAATACCTGACGGCCCAATAACCCTCGCGATGCAATGCTGTGGCAGTTCAAGACACCAGGCACTTTCATCACTTCTCGATGGATGGCCTCCGGGGCAATGGCCATTTCATCCACAAGCCAAGGTAAGTTGGCCGATAGAACGATCCAGCCGCTGTGCAGTACCAGAATCGCCACGGGTAAGGCCAGGAAAATATCCAACCAATCGAGCCCTTTCCACATCCCGATCAGGCCAGCAATCACGACAATGGTGATCCATATGTCGCTCATCGTATGGTGAGCGTCAGCAATTAGCAGCTTGCTGCCTAAGCGTATACCTACGCGTCGTTCATACACAGCAACGAGAATATTGATCCCCAACACCACCAGCATGATCCATAGGGCCGTCGGGGTTAACACCACAGGGGCCGAGCCCATCAGCAGTCGGTCAAACGCGCCCTTTAAAATTTCAAAGCAGGCAATGCCTAAAAAGGCCGCAACTCCCAGGGCTCCCACCGCCTCATATTTTTGATGACCATAGGGATGCTCTCGGTCAGGTTCTGGCGATGCCAGCTGATTGGTGACCAGCCCCAAAACGTTATTGGCACTATCCGTCACACTGTGGAGCGCATCCGCTAGCAAGCTTAAGGAGCCTGTCCAAAAGCCAACAGTTATCTTGAGCCCCATTACTAGCAAATTGAGAAGCAGGGTAATCAGTAGAACCTGCCTCACCTCAGACCGATAGCTAACGCCAGACCCTTCACCAGACACTTCAGTAGCCATGCACGACTTCTCCGCAGCATGTCTAATAGTAGCGAAGGACGTTCCCCAACGCGCACTGGTTCAAATTCTTGAGGGCGAGGTCATCAGCTGCTGCTGTAACTGGAGATCGTGCATGTGATTAAACAGCTGCCAGCAATAGGCTTCGGGGAGGCCACAGGTAAGGGCCCCGCGCATCACCACATCAAAATACCAATCGTTGGGGGCCTGTTCGTCACCGAGCTTGTCTAGCACTGTGTAGGTGCGGGTGTTGGCATAGCGCTGCCCCTGACATTGAATCGTTACCTGATGGTGAACGTATCCCTCCTCTCGACGATCGAGCTTGGCACTTAGTCGCCAGTGCAGAGAGTACAGCACGCCATGAACCTTGGCACCAGGGGTATGAACAATATCAAGAACGCCACACTGACGACGGCGAGAATATCGAAAAAAGCCCAGCTGATAATCATTTAAGTGGGCAGGTCCGACCACATAGGGATGGGTCTTTTCTTGCAAAGACCGTTTTAAGTCCACTGGGCACATGCATGACCCATAGGCAAAATAATAGAACCGATCAGATTCTCTATGGCTCGTCATTGCCACAGGCAGTCTCCACTAAAAATCACAACAATTCCACAGGATTTCGTAGACTTGGTAGGTAACCCTAAGCATCCTATGCCGTCTTTTGCTGCGCTGGTAATATTGCTCATTAGCCTATGGCTGGTCTCTGTCATTGATGGGCTGCCCCATCTGCTACCGGGGCTGTTCCTAACTCCCCTGTGGGTTTGGCTAGGTTTAGGTGCCGTTTTATTGAGCTGGGTTATAAAAGATAATTAGTGGATAATTGATGGATTTTTTACGTACTTTCATAAGTAATACATAACCAACATATTATGGCTAGAACCTTTGATCAGGAACAATTAGAACAACTTGCAGGGGACGATAGGGCCTTTCAAAAAGAGCTGCTCCAGCTGTTTGTTGCCGATACTGACAATAGCCTCAGTCAGCTAGAAACGGCTATTTCTACTGATAATCCGTCAGCGGTACAGGCACTGGCCCACTACATTAAGGGTGCCAGCGCCAACATCGGTGCTGTTGGCATGTCTAGAACCGCTGCTCAGTTAGAAAGGTTAGCGAAGACCGAAAATCTAAAACCAGCACCCACTAGCCTCAGACAGCTGCAAATATTGCATGAAGAGGTGAAGCGTCTGGCCCGTTAGGACTGGACTAGAGTTGCTGACTAGGGCTGAAGGAGAGCGGGGCTAATAATGGCCTAACGGCCCCAGCTGTTGGACCAGCTATTGGCCCCAGCTATTAAGCTGACGTACGGCTTTCGGTGGGTTCGGGGGAGGTGCCATACAGCTCTGGTAAATCCCTCGATGGTGGCAGCGTCTTAGATTCGCGGGTCTCAATATAGCCTGTGTAGTAAGCACCGGGTTCAATCTCTAGGGACCCTGCAACGACATCCCCTTCTAGCCGAGCGGTACTACTCAAAAGCAGCTTCCCTTCTGCATATACCCGCGCTTTTAGAACGCCTTGTACCGCGATGTTGTGAGCCCGAACCTCTTGACCTTCGACCAACCCAGTTTTGGAAATTTCTAAATCTCCCTGGATATCGACAATGCCATGGATAATACCGTCGACTACTAATTTGCCTTCAGCATGAACATTGCCTTCCAATTCACACGTACGACTGAGATAGGTGAAACTAGTGGCTGGCTTTCGTTTAAACATAAACACAATAATCAGTACCCGTTTGGCTAGACAGCAGTAAAAATTAAAAGTTCAACTATGGGATAGGACCCCAGATGCACGCTTAATCTGAAACTTCCTGGTTAATGCACCATGGCTTGAAGAACAGCCAACTAGCAGGTTGGACAATAACCAGACAAACTGCCTCTCAAACTTTAAGGCTTTTCTTGCCTAAACTCTAGCATCAGTTTTTAATTCGAACGGTTACGTAGAGTATTTGTTTGTCTGGGTTTTCACGTAAGGATTCCCTAAAAAAACGTCGTAGAGACAGACGACCCATTTAATTGGTCGATCTAAATGGTGATGGTCGCTGGCATTAGGTGAGCGTTTCCTGACTTTATGGTGAGTTACCTAAGCTCTGAGGTCTGTGGCGGAGCTTGGCCCAGTGCTTGATCTAACGCTAGCCCAGCTGGCCCCAGCCCAGTAAACGGGTGAGGGCGAGGGCTGTTGCGGCTGCACCGATGGGCACCGTCAAATTATCGATCCCATATTTAGAGATGGCTTCAAATATGGTGGCTGCGATCGCAACTCCCATGGCTATGGCGACCAACGACCAGCTCAGACCCTGGAGCCCCCCCAGCACAGCTAGCACCACGAGGGTACTGGTCACCGCCATCGTCAGGCTGCCTTCCCAGCTTTTCTTCTCCCCCCAGATCTCATAGCCATGGCGGCCCCATCGCTGACCGACCAAAGCTGCCAGACCATCCCCCCAGCACATAATCAAAATACCCATGACCCCAAAGTAGGGATACCCCTGGGGCCAGCAACAGCCCAAGAGAAACCCAATGCTCACCTCATAGAAAAACCTGACCCAGCTGCGTCGTACCACGCAATAGCTCACCGGCAAAATCGG
>CALBPH010000085.1 GCA_937899365.1 uncultured Leptolyngbya sp. | reverse complement strand
CCACCGGGTAGTCGATGATAAATGTGGGCTGGATTAATGTGGGTTCCACCGTCTGCTCAAATGCTTCATTTAAGACATGGCCAATGCTGGAGCAGTCGTCGACGCCGTGCAAACCGGCCTCCTTTGCGGCGGCTTTTGCGGCTTCTAGTTCGGTAAACGCAGCAAAGTCTACACCGGTTTTTTCCAGAACGGCGTCATGCATGGTATTTCGCTTCCATGGCGTACTCAGGTTAATGGCCTCCCCCTGGTAGGTAATCTGAGTTGTGCCCAGGACCTCATCCGCTGCATTGACAATCAGGGCCTCGGTGATATCCATCATGTCGTGGTAGTCGGCATAGGCCTGGTACAGCTCAATGGACGTGAATTCGGGATTGTGGCGGGTGGAGATGCCCTCATTACGAAAGATGCGACCCATTTCAAACACCCGCTCAAATCCACCCACAATCAGTCGCTTAAGGTGCAGCTCAGTGGCAATCCGCAGATAAAGCTGCATATCCATGGTGTTGTGATAGGTGACAAAGGGACGCGCGTCTGCCCCACCGGGCTCGGCCTGCAACACCGGGGTTTCAATTTCAATAAAGTTTTGCTGGTCTAGATAGCGCCGGATTGATGCGGTGATCTGGGCTCGCTTCCGAAACGTGTCCCTAACCTCAGGATTGACAATCAGATCCACGTAGCGCTGACGATAGCGCTTAGCCACATCGGTGAGACCGTGCCACTTGTCGGGGAGGGGCAGCAACGCTTTGGTTAGGATGGCGTAGGTGTTGACTTTCACCGATAGCTCACCCTTGTCAGTGCGCTTAATGGTGCCCTTGACCCCAAAAAAATCGCCCGCATCCGTCAGCTGTTTCAGGTGGCTAAATGCCTGTTCATCCGTCTCAGCCATGGCCCCCTGGATGGTCTTTTTGTCTAGAAATAGCTGAATAGAGCCGGTTTCATCCTGGAGGGTAAAGAAGGCCAGTTTCCCAAACACCCGCCGGACCATAATCCGACCGGCAATGCTGACTTCAAGGTCGGCTTCTTCGCCATTGGGCAGCTCGGCAAATTTCTCTTGCAGGGCTGCTGCCTGATGGGTGACATCCCAGTTGTAGGCATATGGATTGAGCCCCAGCTGTTTTAAGTCACTCACCTTCTGCAAACGAGCGGTGCGAATTTCGCGGGGACTTTGATCCTTGGGCTGAGAGCTGGCCATGCGTTGGGGTCAGTAGTTGTGCAGGAATTAATTGTATGGGGAAATGGGAAATAGGGAATAGGTTCTGTAGGGACCTTCTATGGAACCTCCCTACCTAGACGTGTCCCTGGCGATATATTGGTCTAACAATTGAGCCACCTTATCGGGGGCGGGTGGTTTTGCTAAAAAGTCATCGGCACCGACCATTTTGGCCCGCATGCGGTCGAGCACTCCGTCACGTCCGGTGAGGATAATAATGGGGGTGTCATAATATGCATCTGTACGGCGGAGAAACTTACACAGCTCATAGCCGCTGATGTTGGGCATTGTGATGTCTAGAAAAATCAGATCGGGATGATGTTGGGAGAGGGTGGAAATTTGCTCGACGGGTTTGGTCACCGGCAGTACCTCGTAGCCCAGGGGCTGCACCAGTTCTGCCATAACTTTGCTGACTAGCGGACTATCGTCAATGCAGGCAATCAGGCCCTTGGTGTGTCCCTGGGGCGTTCCGGCTAACGACCGTGGGGCCACATAGGGGGCTGGAATGTCTGGAATCTGTTGGAAATCGACCCAGCCTCGATAGACCAGCGGCAGCAGCAGTTTGATCACATCGTATAGGGACCGACGGGTCTGGGCTGCGATATCCCAAAGGGTGATGTTGCCCTGCATCCAGCGGGTCAGCCGGTCGTATTTGGCCTCGGCCAGGTGCAGTCGCAGACCCCGTGAGTTAATCACAATGGGGGACAGGTAGGGCAGTTCGTGGGGGAGCAGCGTGGGCAAATGGGCTGTGCCTATGGTTTTCCAATGGTTGTATAGTTGTTGCGATCGCAATAATGCCTGCTGCACCGATAAGAACACCACCTGCTGTGCCACCATGCGATTTGGGTGCCACTGCACCTCCGCTGCTGGGTAATCCACCAGGGTGAGCACCACTTCATCCACAATGCTTTTGATAATGGCCTTAGCCTGGTTCAGAGAAATATGCTTGCATTGGATCGCCTGGTTAATAAAGTCTACTTCCCAGTGATCGGCTGGCATACGCATATTGGCTAACCAGCCATTGGTAAACTGCTCGCTGTGGCGGCGCAGGGAGCGATTCCACCGCCGGACCGAATGTTGTCCCCCTGTGGCATAGATGAGCCGCCCCGAGTAAAAATAAAGCTTCCACGGGTCACTGGTGGTCGATCTCACCACTAGCTCACCGGTACGACGTTGTTGGGAAAGGGTTAATAGGTACTGGGTTAAGGATTGGGCCTGGGTCAGCATATCACCACACATTAAGGCTTCGGGCGATGCTCTGGAGAGTTGTCAACATCAAGGGTGCCGAGAACAGGCCGGGGTACGCTAGCCCGCTCACCGGTTTGAACTCAAACCGTGAACGTTCTAAACGTTGAATGTTAACGAAGTCCTAGAGCCGTTTATATATAAAGGGTTGGTCACATTGGTTAGGACACGTTGTGGCCCCCAAAAGCGTTAAGCTACAGCGCCAATGTGACGGGCCAACGCCCTAGTACATCAGGACGTTGGCTGTAAATACAAGCGTTGACATCTAATTGAGCCTGTTTAAGGTCAAACGTTAGGCTCTACTGTGCACCTTGGCATTAGTTTTCCCAGAGTTAGCTCAACACAGCTATTTAGGGGGCCTAGAGGACTGACGCTCGGTTATAGGGATTTTGCTAAGTCTTTGGGGGTGAGGTCTTTGGTGGACGTATCGGTATTAAACTGGCTGATATCGGTGGTGCAGCCGTGCTGCAGTTCCCAGACTTTTAGGGTGATCAGATATTCATAGAAGGCCTGGAGCAGGCACCAGGTAAATCCAGCGCGACCGTCTAGAATACCGCCTAGAAACACGTACATGTAAATAAAGCGCACCAGGGGACGCAGGGGCAGACGCAGAGACAGGTCCTTAAGGGCGCGGCGGCGTTCGACTTCGGAGTTGCCCAATAACAACGCGCGCCAGTTCACATCGTGGTCCGCTAGCTGTCGGATAGTTTCGGCGGCCTCATCGCTAGAGTAGCGGTTGTGTTTTTCAATCCAGCGTTCAAAGCCTTTACTACAGGTGTAGTGGGGATAGGTGGCTTGCAAAAAGCCGGTGGACCCCTGGCACACTTCGCGCTCGGTATGGCCGTAGTCGTCAAACCACACCTGCTGCTTGTCTAGCAGTCGCAGCTGATAGCGCGGGTACTGGGTACTACGGCGAATCCAGTGATTCATAAACATGACACGCTCAGCGGCATAGTAGCCCACGTGCTGTTGGGACTGGGCGACGGCTACACATTCGCTAAATAGCTCTGGCGTCCTGCGCTCGTCGGCCTCTAGGATGTAAACCCACCTGTGCTGTGTGGGGACGTTGCGCAACATCCAGGTGCGCTGTTTGCCATGGCTTTCGAAGGGGTGTTGGACGGTACGGATAGGGTATTGCTGGGCAATTTGGAGGGTGCGATCGCAACTATAAGAATCGACCACAATGACATCGTCAGCGACCAGGGCCGACTCAATGCAGGCCGCAATGTCTCGCTCTTCATTATGGGTCAATATAAAAATCGAAATCATCACGACATTCCAGAAATCGTCCAGCGGTTCAACCCAATGGAAAACACACAACCAGCCTTGACGCCAGCGTCTGCCATCAGCTTGCCCGTGATCTGCTGTGATCCTGCAAAAAAGAGGGGCCCACTACAAAATATTTGGCTTAGTTTGACCCCTATGTAAAGGTCGCGCTAAATTCAGCTGCATCTAATCTATTGGCAGTAAACTGCCCCAAAATTATCATTGCTGATTTGAGGGATGCACCAGTCTGTTAGACATGCCGTGGGCCAGCATCTTGCCCATAGACTCCTCTAACGTATCAGCAAAGCCAAAAAAAATAGCGCTTTCAAGGCGATTTAAATTAGTGGGCGCTCACACTACCGGCTCCATTAGTCTGACGCCTTTAACCGCTCGTATGCCGCCATCGTAGGGTTTGCCGTCTCAAAGTCTGTGCACCCAATTGCCTCTTCTGAAAGGGCTTGGGCAGGATGCAACGGACATTTTAGGACCGCCTGGTTAGTAAAAAAGCTACAGTTGGAGCAGGGAATGCGATGCATGGTTTGAGCCCGCTGCATACCGTCACGGGTTGCTGCAATTACCTGCCATACCCCCAATATCACCATGGACCAGGCCACCACCAGACAGATTGGCCCCAGGTATGGCTGTAGCCAGTTCATGAGATACAGCAAAAGTATGTGAACCAATTGCAATAGCTGATACATAGGGGTGAGTGGAATTGTATGGTGCAAAGTCTGCGCTCAGCCCGTGGACGCCACAGGCCAGACCTAGGCATCAGCTTAAACGCCAGGTAAAATCCGCCACCCAGAGTAAAAATATTTGTAGCAAAGGTTTGAAACTCATTGCATTTGTCAGGTCAGTTAGGACCATGGATATTCCTGCAAGCCCTGGAATACATAAAAATATCCAAGATATCCGACATAAGATGTTCGGCACGTAAATGCTCTGATGCAGGCAGGCATTACTATGCAGGTGCCCCTGGGAAACCTTGCGGCAGAATGTTTGTCTGCGGCCACGAGAGTCACAGCCAAAACATAGACATCCATGTCTGGCGACCTATGTTTACATTCCTTTATAATTTCTAAAGATTTGACAGTACCGTGCTTACCCATGGTTTCCAAAAGCAGATTATCTGCTTTGCCCACCCTTGCTATGTATGCTTTTCAACCCATCTCTCCATATTTCCCACGGGTTACTTAAAACCGTTGGCACTGACGTTGTGGTGCGTCATCGGGAGCGCGTACCCCACGGTGGGGCCATGCTGGTCATCAGCAACCATCGCAGCTTTTTAGATGCGCCCCTGGTAATGACCGCTGTAAACCGCTCTGTACGGTTCGCCTGTCACCATTACATGAGCCAGGTACCGGTGCTTAAGGATATGATTGCGGCCATGGGCTGCTTTCCGTTAGATGCTCCAGGCCAGAGACACCAAACATTTTTTCAAACGGCAATTAGGTCCTTAAAAGCAAGGGAACCCATTGGTATTTTTCCAGAGGGGGCGCAACCTATGGTGCAGGCTACCCGACCCGATCAGGTGGGTCGGTTCCATCGCGGGTTTGCCCATTTAGCCCTGCGGGCACCGGTTCATAATCTAACGATTCTCCCCGTTGCCATTTCATCCATGGAAGAAACAATTAGCCCAGTGGCTCCACTCAGGTTGCTCAGTCTGTTTGATCCTTCAGAGCCCCTGTTCAATCGTCCTGGTTGGCACCCGTCCGTGCACTATCGTCGAGTGACCCTATCCGTCGGTAAGCCCATTCCCATTACCCCAAACCATCGATCGCAGTACCATGGTAGACAGGCAGGACGGTTGGCTAAGGAGCTGACCCAGTCTTGTTATGGTGAAATTTCCAAGCTGCTTGAGGAGGGCTTTACGTAGCGTGCCAACTCGATCAACCCGTATCCATTTGACCGCTGGGGTCCGAGCACGGTGCGGTGCTCCTCTATTTATTTTTTTACCCGGCATGGATGGGAGTGATCTGTCGTTAAAAAGTCAGATGGCAGAGCTAGCCGTCACTTTTGATCCCCGCTGTTTTTGCATCCCAGGGGACGACACCACTGACTGGGTCGGTTTGGTAAAGCGCTTGGTGGAACTGGTTGCCATTGAAAAACAGACCCAGCCCCAGCGACCTATCTATTTGTGTGGTGAGTCCTTTGGCGCTTGTCTTGCCCTCAAGGTAATGGGCTACCGACCCGACCTGTTTGATCGATTAATCTTAATTAATCCAGCATCCTCCTTTAGTGATCAGCCCTGGAATAATTTGGTGCCTTTAGCTAAATGGGTGCCGGGTGTCACCTATCGATTTGCGGCCTTAGGGCTTCTGCCTTTCTTAGCGGCGCTAGATCGAATTTCTGAACAAAATCGCGATGCGCTGCTCCAGGCGATGCAAGCGGTGACTCCAGAAACAACGGTCTGGCGCATGACCCTGTTGCGAGAGTTTTATATCAGCCATGCTCTATTGACCCAAATAACATTACCCGTTCTGTTGGTGGCGGCCACCGCCGATCGGTTACTACCCTCGGTGAGTGAGGTAAAAAAGTTGGCAAATATTTTCCCCAATACCCAGACAACAATCCTTAAAAATAGTGGCCATGTGTGTCTGTTAGAGCCAAATGTCAGTCTGTATTCAATTTTGCAACAGTCTCGATTTATGCCTGCGGTTGCGGTTTAAATGTATGTTGCCAGCAATGAATCGTCCCAGGTTAAATTCATATAGGGTCGATTTACGCTTGGGTCAATCCCTTCCCAGTTAGAGAGAACGCTATGGAGACATTGAATAGCCCTAACCCTAACCCCAGCTCAACGGGCAAAATGAAGGCGATTGTTCAAGACGACTATGGTTCCACCGATGTCTTGAGGCTGGAGGATATTGATAAACCAGTTTTGCAAGATAACGAGGTGCGGGTGCGGGTTTATGCATCGTCCATTAATGCCGGTGACTGGCATCTGATGAGAGGGGACCCGTTTCTGATTCGTTTAATGTTTGGCGGACTGCTGAGACCAGCGATTAAAACCTTGGGGTCCGATGTCGCTGGACGAGTAGAAGCGGTGGGTAAGCGCGTTACCCAGTTTCAAGTTGGTGATGAGGTTTTTGGTGATGTGTCCGAGTGTGGTTTTGGAGGATTTGCTGAGTATGTTTGTGGGCCAGAAACAGCATGGGGGTTGAAGCCTGCCAACGCTAGTTTTGAGACCGCCGCCGCTGTTCCTGGGGCCGCTTTGGCTGCACTGCAGGCTTTACGGGACTGTGGGCAGATTCAGACTGGTCAGACGGTTTTGGTCAATGGTGCGTCTGGTGGTGTGGGCTTATTTGCGGTACAGATTGCCAAGGCCTTTGGGGCTGAGGTGACGGGGGTGTGCAGTACGAGAAAAATAGAAACGGTGCGATTTCCCGCTGGGGAGGATTCGCCAACCCAGGGTGCAGATCATGTAATTGACTATACTCAAACAGACTGCACCCGCACTGGGCAGCAGTACGACCTGGTTATTGATGCCGCCGCTTACCGCTCGGTGTATGACTTTTTGCCTATCCTAAAACCTGAGGGAACCTACGTCATGGTAGGTGGTTCCACCGCTCGATTGTTCCAAGCGATGTTTCTTGGCCCCTGGCTCTCAAAGATTCGGCATCGCAACGTGAAATGTCTGGTCACCAAACCTAATCAGACTGACCTCACCACCATTAGGAATCTTATGGTTGATAACAAAATCACCCCCTTTATTGATCGACGCTACAGCCTAAGGGAGGTACCCGATGCCATTCGCTACGTTGAGCAGCGTCAGGTGCAGGGAAAAGTCGTTATTAATATCTAAGGCACAGTGTTTTCGGAGAAACTACAGCTTACCTTTCTGATGTCCTCTGCCCGTTCTCCGCTAGTGTTATATGTCTGTGCCAAGCTGGATAATGGGGAGACAATTGAATGAGCAACTGCCCGCTAGTGTGGATAATTATGGGGGTTTCTGGTTCTGGTAAAACTGTTGTAGGACGCCTACTTTCTGAGCGGCTAGAGAGTGACTTTTTAGAGGGTGATCGGCGGCATTCTCGCTCAAATATTATTAAAATGCAGTCTCAGATGCCCCTAGACGATGGTGATCGTCATCAATGGCTCCTTGAACTAGAGGCGGACATACAGCGGGCAGTGACTAAAAATAGGGAAACGGTACTGACCTGCTCTGCGTTAAAGGCATCTTATCGGCAACAGCTGACAGCCTTGGAGAGGGTCCAGCTGGTGTGGCTCAATGTACCCAGGCCAGATCTGCAGTGCAGGCTGCTGAGACGAGCCAATCACTATATGAATCCTGACATGCTCAATAGCCAGTTGGCCACATTTGAGCCCATTGGCCCAGAAGAAAATGTAATCACCATAGACGGACGTTTGCTGCCCGCTAAGATTGTTGATGAACTGCTGAATCAGGCAACCTGGCTATATCCAGATTTAGAAAAATCTTGGTGGCAAAGATTAACAACTTAATTGTTGTTGAGCTTCAAGATTGGGACCATGATGCATTGATGTGTCGTTTGACAAAATATTTCTCTATGATTCGACCGACCACCCCTGATGACACGGCTGCACTACTTGCCTTAGCCAAATGGCTCTATTCATCATGGAAATCTGATGCTGGCTCAGTACATGTGTTATCACAAGCGCTCCCCTTGGTTGCATTGACCCTTTTGGTCCCAT
>CALBPH010000084.1 GCA_937899365.1 uncultured Leptolyngbya sp. | reverse complement strand
GCACTGTCGTGCTTGTCGACCCGATGGCGCCATCATGTTTGCAGACATTTTGACCCCGCTACCCGGTATGGGTATTCCCTTCGACATCGTCGAAAGCAAGGGTCCCATGATTGAGCCTCCCATTCGCACCCAGGCCCAAATTGATGCCCTGCGTCCCCTCAATCCGGAAGAGGATTTACCGTTTATCAAAACGATTTTGAACACACTTCGTAATGAAGTGGGCAACGCTTCTACGGTCCTAGGGTTTGTCGGCTCTCCCTGGACCCTAGCCGCCTATGCCATTGAGGGAAAAAGTTCTAAGAACTACTCCATCATTAAGGGAATGGCGTTCTCTGAGACCAAAATGCTGCACCAGCTGCTCAGTCATATAGCCGAAGGGATTGCCACCTATGTGCGCTATCAAATTGACTGCGGTGCCCAGGTGGTGCAACTGTTTGACTCTTGGGCTGGTCAGCTGAGCCCCGAGGACTATCGCACCTTTGCCCTGCCCTACCAGCAGCAGGTGGTGCGCCAGGTAAAAGAAACTCACCCCGACACCCCTCTAATTCTCTACATTAGCGGCAGTGCAGGCGTTCTAGAGATCATGGGCGAGTCTGGCGTTGATATCATCAGCGTTGACTGGACGGTTGATATGGCTGATGCCCGCCGTCGTCTAGGTCCTGACATGATTGTTCAGGGTAATGTTGACCCAGGTGTCCTCTTTGGCTCGAAGGACTTTATTCGCGATCGCATCCTCGATACTGTCCGCAAAGCGGGTCGTGGCGGTCATATCTTAAACCTGGGCCACGGTATTCTCCCCGGCACCCCCGAAGAAAATGCAGCCCACTTCTTTGAAACCGGCAAACAGCTCGAAGAGTTACTAGCAGTTTCCGTCTAGGCTACGTCAGGAATGGCAGCCCCTAGTTTATTAGGATTGGCTGTCATTCCCCTCCCATGCAATCAGTAATGCGTCTCCCCCGTCGTCATCACTGTTCGCACCCTATACGCAAAATAATAGTAGGGTACTTAAACATCGCGCCCAATCAACCCGTGAGTCAACTGGCAGACGCTATCAGGTCATCATCACCCCAAAGAATTTTTATCACCGGTTCTAGCGGCTGTATCGGCCATTATGTCCTTGAGAGCCTGCTTAGCCAAACGGACCACGAACTCTTTTTACTGCTGCGTAATCCAGGCAAACTACAACTAGATATTACCCATCACCCAAATGTACATGTACTCAACGGTGACATCCGCGCAATCGACCAATTTTCAGACCTGCTAGGCACGATGGATAGCGCCATCCTCATCGCCACATCTTGGGGAGGAGCGCCCGCCATTTATGACATTAACGTCACCGCCAATCTAAAGATCATGAGCCTGCTCAATCCCGACAGGGTTCAGCAAGTGCTTTACTTCTCAACCGCCAGCATTCTAAATCAACAAAATCAGCCCCTTAAAGAAGCGGGTCAAGTATCGTTTGACTATATTCGCAGTAAATATCAGTGTCACCAAAAGCTCAAAGACCTGGCAATTTTCCCAAAAATCACCACACTCTTTCCCACACTCGTTTTTGGGGGTGACACCAACAAGCCCTACTCCCACATCTCTAGCGGCTTATCAGAAGTTACTAAGTGGATAGATCTGATTCGCTTTTTTAGCGCCGACGGCACCCTACATTTCATCCATGCCCAAGACGTGGCCACGGTGGTTACATACCTAATCGATCACGCGCCTCAAACAGGTGAATCTAGGGAGCTCGTGTTAGGGAACTCTGCCCTAACCGTCGACGAGGCCGTTACAGCCGTCAGCCATTATCTAGGTCGTTCCATTTACTTCCGCATTCCTTTATCTCAAAGGCTCATAGACTTTTTTATTAAGCTCTTCAACGTCCGTATGGAAGACTGGGATCGGTTTTGTTTAAAGTATCGTCATTTTACTTATCAAAACCCCTTGACCCCTTCCAGCTTCGGCATAGAAACCTACTGCGCCACCGTTGCCGAACTTTTCCAAGCCACGGGTATCGAATCAAAGCAAAGAAAAACACGCTAGACTGTGTAACGCAGTAAAAGTCCATAGTATCCATGCTAATGGGTACGTCTTTTGTCTAGACCTTTATTGCCCCAGTTCAAGAATGATTGTGTGAGAAGTGGGACGTCAAGGCCCACTTTTTATTTTGCTTAATTTGTAAATTTCCATGGCCCATCCTGTTATCCCACAGGTCCTTGAAATAGCGACCCCACTTGCCACCGAATTGGGGTTAGAAGTAGTGGACGCGGTTTTTCAAACCAACCATAGCCCACCTATCTTACGCATTGATGTCCGTAACCTCAGTCAGACTGACACCAGCTTAAATGACTGCGAACGCATGAGCATCGCCCTTGGGGAAAGCTTAGAAACCTCTGACACCCTGCCTGATGCCTACGTTTTAGAGGTTTCTAGTCCCGGAGTATCCAACCAGCTTGAAACCTCTCGTGACTTTATTGTATTCAAGGGATTTGCCATTGAAGTCACCCTCCACACACCTCATAAGGGAAAAACCATATGGGTAGGCACCCTGCTAGAACGGACAGAAAGCAAACTAGCCATTAGTCAAAGGGGACGCCGCGTTGCCTTACCTATAGAGTTAGTCGAATCAGTACAACTAAGTAATCAGGTTGAAGCTTAAGACGACAACACAACATCAGCAACCCAGCCTTTCTACAGAAAAATACCCGCAAGGATATCAGGTCTACAAAGGATATCAGGTCTACATCAGCATCATTCTTACTTTTATTCGCATCAAACGTCTGTTTGTTTAAGGAGGAGAGAGCCCATGTCAATGGTCAGTCTGCCCAGCCTACAGGAAATGATTGAAGGCATCAGTCGAGAACGCAATTTGCCTCGTTCTGCAGTAGAGCAAGCACTGCGAGACGCCCTACTAAAAGGATACGAACGCTATCGCCGGACTCGCCGTATGGATAGCAATCAATTTGACGAAGACTATTTTGAAAATTTTGCAGTAGAACTCGATCCAGAGGAAGAAGGCTTTAGGGTCCTATCCAGCAAGATGATCGTCGAAGCCGTAGAAAACCCTGATCATCAGATTTCCTTGGCAGAAGTGATCGAAGTTGCCCCCGAAGCCCAGATCGGCGATGAAGTGGTGCTAGACGTTACACCAGAACAGAAAGATTTTGGCCGCATGGCCGCCATCCAAACCAAACAGGTGCTCGCTCAAAAATTGCGCGACCAGCAGAGACGGTTAATCCAAGAAGAATTTCAAGATTTAGAAGGCACCATTCTCCAAGCACGGGTATTACGGTTTGAGCGTCAGTCCGTGATTATGGCAGTCAGCAGTGGTGTGGGCCAACCCGATGTCGAAGCAGAGCTGCTCAAGCGAGATCAACTACCCAATGACAACTATCGAGCCAATGCTACATTTCGCGTAGCCCTCAAAAAAGTATCAGAGGGTTCCCACAGAGGACCACAGCTGCTTGTCTCCCGCGCCGATGCCAGTCTCGTCGTCGAATTATTTTCAAACGAAGTCCCTGAAATCGAAGATGAGGTGGTGCGTATTGGCGCCGTCGCCCGAGAAGCTAACCCCCCCTCTCGTTCGGTCGGTCCTAGAACTAAAATAGCCGTTGATACCTTAGAGCGTGATGTTGATCCGGTCGGCGCCTGCATTGGTGCCCGTGGCTCACGCATTCAGGTCGTAGTCAACGAACTGCGCGGCGAAAAAATTGACGTCATTCGCTGGTCACCAGATCCGGCGACCTATATTGCCAACGCCCTCAGCCCCGCCAGGGTCGATGAAGTCCGACTGATGAATCCTGAAGATCGTCAGGCCCACGTGCTAGTCCCCGAAGATCAGCTGAGTCTTGCCATTGGTAAAGAAGGGCAGAATGTGCGGCTAGCCGCACGGCTCACGGGCTGGAAAATCGACATCAAAGACTCAGCTAAATATGACTACGACGCTGAGGACGAAAAGGTACACACCCAACTGGAAGCATATCGGCTGCTAGAGGAAGAGGCTGCTGCCGCTCTGGCAGCTCAAATGGAAGCCATTAAAGCAGCCAATCTTGCAGCAGCTGAAGCAGCTGCCGCTCAAGAAATAGAGCAGCCAGACGTAAGCGATGACAAGCCAGCAGTTGAAGAAACGTCAGCGATGGAAGAAGATCCCGTAATGGAAGAAGAGCCGGCAGTTGAAGAGGAATAACCTACTATGCAGCCCAATTATCGACGCTGTGTGAGTTGTCGCAAGGCAACCCATCGTAATGAGCTACTTAGAGTTGTCCGCACTCATCCAACAGGTGTTGTGCAGTTGAATCAGGGTGCTGGACGTTCGGCCTACCTCTGTGCCCACCTAGACTGTCTTAATTCAGCCCATAAAAAAAATCGCCTGGGCCGTTCGCTTAAGACCTCGATTCCAGAAGATATTTACCGGCAACTGGAGCACACGATTGAGAAGTCGGTACATTCCCACGGGTAGGTTAAGGGGTTTTTTAGGGCCAATGCTGATGATGCTAAGGTAGAATTTAGGACCCGTGCTAGTTTCAATCACTGCTGATTGAATCCGCCAGAATGATATTCGATAAAACTAGGACCATTGTCCTTTTTTGGATATGTAATATGGCCCAATTAGTACCAACAGTCGATAGAATTAGATATTGCCCACATGCCCAAGGGTAAAATGTAATGTCGTTTCGATAAGGGCAGTAAGTCTATGTGACACCTTACTTCAATAAATTGCGAGGAATATTTGGATGAACAATGGCAAAGTCAGGATATATGAGTTATCTCGGGAGTTAGATTTAGACAATAAAGATATTCTGGCCATCTGTGAGCGTTTAGAAATAGCGGTTAAAAGCCATAGCAGCACTATTACTGAGTCAGAGGCGGAGAAAATTCGCTCGAGCGCAGCAGGAGAGCCGAAGCGCACCCTGAAAAAGCCGACTCCAAAGCCAAAGCAAAAGCCGACTCTTTCTAAGCCCAAAGCTCCAAATCGTCCTGTCCGAAAACAGCAAATTCTGGAAATTCGGCGACATCAACCCTCTGAGGTTCAACCGCCTGACTCGAAACTTTCTGCTCCCAACCCTCCATCAGACACTCCAGATCAAGGAGATGGAGCAGCAGCCGATAATCTCAGAAAGCCTCCAAGTCGTCCTGGACGTCCTAAACCAGCTATTAGGGTCGCTTCAAAGCCAGTCCCTCGTCCAACAACGGCGGCGAGTGGCGATGCGTCGTCTTCAACACCATCCTCGAAAGGATCTTCTGGTCCTGGACCACAGATTATTCAGCCGAGACTGGTCTCCCCTCCCTCTCGGTCAACATCAGCACCAAAGCCACGGGGATTGAGGTTAGCCGGTGAGTCCGACGGCAGAACGTCAGACTCGGGTAGTGGTGAACCAAAAGCTAAACCCACGTTACTTAAAGAAAAACCCAGTCTCAAACCAAAGCCCGTTATTGAGATTCGGCGTCCTAAACCCAGCAGCCCTGGAACGGTTGACTCCGATGATGATGTATCAGCCACCGATGATGACAATGTCAGTAGCGGACCTGTTTTAGTTGGCGCACCTCGACGACCTGATGTTCGTCGACCGTCGGCACCAACCCGTCCCCCCAAGCGAGGGAAGCCACGCGGGGAAAGTGAAGAGGAGGAGATGCGACAACGGGCAAGCAAAAATGCGACTAAGAAACGTCGTGCCCAGCGTCTGGATGAAGATGAGGACATTGACGATCTAGACGGCAATGCAAGTGGGGATGCATCGGCCACACCGATGAGCATCTCACTGATGCGGCCGCCTAAGCCAAAATCCCACAAGACGCAGGCAAAACCAGCCACCGTTAAGAGCCGTTCCATGCCCAGTAGGGGTGGGTCGTCTCGTAATCACAACCGTCGCGATCGCAAAGTCGAGGTGGTAGAAGACAAGCCGGAAATGATTACACTCACCAACGGTTTGACGGTGCATGAGCTCGCCCAAGAAATTAGAGAACCCGAAACTGAGGTTATCAAGTTCCTATTCTTCAAGGGAATTGCCACCAATATCAACCAAACCCTAGATATTCCAACCGCCAAGATGGTGGCTGAGGCATTTGAAATCGAAGTAGAAACTGCCGAAGCTGAGTCTGAAGCGAAGAAGACGACTGAGATGCTGGACGAGGGTGACCTAGAGAGTCTGAAGCCGCGACCTCCAGTCGTGACCATCATGGGCCACGTTGACCACGGTAAAACATCCCTGTTAGATGCAATTCGGAAAGCAAAGGTTGCCAGTGGAGAAGCCGGGGGCATCACCCAACATATTGGTGCGTACCATGTTGACGTACAGCACGATGATGAAGACCGCCAAGTTGTCTTTCTAGACACCCCCGGTCACGAAGCCTTCACAGCTATGCGTGCTCGTGGTACTCGCGTCACCGATATCGCCGTGTTAGTGGTTGCTGCCGATGACGGTGTACGCCCTCAGACCATTGAAGCCATTAGCCATGCTAAAGCGGCTCAGGTGCCTATTGTCACAGCCATTAACAAAATCGATAAAGAGGCCGCCAGTGCTGATCGCGTTAAGCAGGAGCTAATGGAGCATGGCCTCGTCCCCGAAGAATGGGGCGGGGATAGCATTATGGTTCCCGTCAGTGCCATCAGCGGAGAAAATCTCGATCTGCTCCTAGAGATGATTCTGCTGCAGGCTGAAGTCGAGGACCTCCATGCCAATCCAGACAGACTTGCTAAGGGTACGGTGATTGAGGCAAACCTAGACAAAGCCCGGGGACCTGTTGCCACACTGCTAGTACAAAATGGCACCCTGAAAATCGGAGATTCCATGGTTGTGGGCTCCGTGTTTGGTAAAGTGCGAGCCATGCTTGACGACCGCCTAACTCGGGTTAAAGCAGCATCACCGTCCTTTGCTGTAGAGGTCTTGGGTCTGAACGATGTGCCGCAAGCCGGTGACGAGTTTGAAGTCTTCGCATCTGAGAAAGAAGCCCGTAGTGTTGCCGATAGCCGAGCAGTCGATCAACGACAGTCACGACTACAGCAAGCCATGGCTTCCCGTCGTGTGACCTTAAGTACCCTATCTGCTCAAGCACAAGAAGGAGAACTAAAAGAACTCAACATCCTGCTGAAAGCCGACGTACAAGGATCACTCGAAGCTATTCTGGCATCTCTAGAACAGCTACCCCAAGACGAAGTGCAAATTCGAGTGCTGATGGCAGCTCCAGGGGAAATTAGTGAAACCGATGTGGATCTAGCGGCTGCCAGTGGTGCCGTTATCATCGGCTTTAATACAACACTTGCCCCAGGGGCCCAACAGGCATCTGACCGTTTAGGGGTAGATATTCAAGACTACGACATCATCTATAAGCTTCTCGAAGATATTGAAGGGGCTATGGAAGGTTTACTCGAACCTGAACTGGTGGAAGAGGACCTAGGTGAAGTAGAAGTTCGAGCCGTCTTCCCAGTTCGCAAAGGATCTGTCGCTGGATGTTACGTATTATCTGGCAAGGTTACTCGCAATTGCAAAATTCGAGTTATGCGCGACGGTTCTCAAGTGTATGAAGGTAACCTTGATTCACTAAAACGTATGCGTGATGACGTAAAAGAAGTCGCCTCTGGCTTTGAATGCGGCATTGGCGTTGATAAGTTTAACAATTGGCAAGAAGGAGATAGGATTAATGCCTTCAAGATGGTCACGAAGCGACGAACTTTAGCAGGTCGTTCATAATAGACGTCTATCGAATGTAGGTAGAGTTTTTCTCGCCCATCGCCTATATGTACCTTCAAAGGGAGCTCCATAGCTATGGAGCTCCCTTTGAGTTATCTGGCTAGGTAACGCTGCCTTCCATTGTGTACTTGACTTGTACACAACTCGATACAAACCGTGACCATAGGCACAACATGTCTTGAATGCCTGCGTTATCGTAGAGAGAGAAAACGATGAAATACTCAGTCGCTCAGCTTACGCAGGGAAACCTATGGCTACTCAATCCTCCACTCTATCTAGCTCTGAAAACGCGAATGTCTGGCTAAGCCTGCAGCGTGCCATCTGCAGTAGTGCCGGATTTCAACGATGGAAATCAGAGCTACCCAGTGACACATTGGATAAGACTCCGTTAGAGCAGTTAGTGCGGCGATATCTGAGGGAAACGCTAGAGACCCTTGCTTACTAACTGGAACTCTCCCCAATAGCTCGTCAATTACTCAGTACAGGAAGGAGGTCTAATGGCCTCCTTTTTTAGTAATTTTTAGTATATCTATAACTCTTTGGAAATCCGTCGTCAGATTGATCAGGACAACGGGTACAGCCTTACGTTGAAGAGCTTCTCTGACATATCACAAATATATATGCATCAATAAGCTGTGGGGAAAACAGCTTTAAAATGACAAAGGCACCTATCCAAGGATAGGTGCCTTTGAGACTTAAGCTAGGTTACAAAACCAAGTCAACTACGCGTTGATCTGAGGAGCAACAAGAGCAACAGGAGCAGCTTCAC
>CALBPH010000083.1 GCA_937899365.1 uncultured Leptolyngbya sp. | reverse complement strand
CATTTTGTACAGGCGTTCTAGTGAACGCCTCTGCCCAAAAAAGGGCCAACCCGCCCCCACAACCGAAATTCAGGTTCGGTAACCCCCCCTTCAGAGAATTGCTCTGGATTAGCACTATAGTAATGAGCTTTCAAGCAACCCATCTGATGGTTCAGCTGAAAGCGGTGACGTTGCCAATAATGGTCTTGATCAAAAACCAGCAACGCCAAACGAGTTAATCAGCCGGAGCAATTGATATGGGAAAAGTAGTTGGAATCGACTTGGGGACTACAAACTCTGTAGTCGCTGTCATGGAAGGGGGAAAGCCCACTGTAATCGCAAACGCAGAAGGCTTTCGCACCACTCCCTCGGTTGTGGCCTATGCCAAAAGCGGCGACCGTCTAGTGGGTCAGATCGCTAAGCGCCAAGCCGTTATGAATCCGGTAAACACGTTTTACTCGGTTAAGCGATTTATTGGTCGTCGTAACGATGAAGTTGGCAACGAGTCTTCAGAAGTGCCTTACAACGTTCTAAACGTTAACGGCAACGTCAAGATTGAGTGCACCAACGCCGACAAGCAGTTTGCCCCTGAGGAAATTTCCGCCCAGGTTCTACGTAAGCTAGCTGACGACGCTAGTAAGTACCTCGGTGACCAAGTTACCCAGGCGGTGATTACCGTTCCTGCTTACTTTAATGACTCCCAGCGTCAGGCCACTAAAGATGCTGGACGCATTGCGGGTCTAGAAGTTCTGCGAATTATTAACGAGCCGACAGCCGCAGCGTTAGCCTACGGTCTCGATAAGAAAAGCAACGAAACCATTCTGGTCTTTGACTTGGGGGGTGGTACCTTCGACGTCTCCATTTTAGAAGTGGGCGACGGTGTCTTTGAAGTACTGTCCACCTCGGGTGACACCCACTTGGGTGGTGACGACTTTGACAAAAAGATCGTAGACCACCTGGCTGAGCAGTTTATGTCCCAAGAAGGCATTGACCTTCGTAAAGATAAGCAGGCTCTACAGCGTCTGACTGAAGCTGCTGAAAAAGCCAAGATTGAGCTATCCAGCGTTACCCAGGCAGAAATTAACCTGCCCTTTATTACCGCCACTCAAGACGGTCCTAAGCACCTTGACCTCACCCTGACTCGGGCCAAGTTCGAGGAACTATGCTCTGACCTCATCGACCGTTGCGGCGTACCGGTCGAAAACGCTATCCGTGATGCCAAGCTGGCCAAGGGCGACATCCACGAGATCGTTCTAGTTGGTGGTTCCACTCGGATTCCGGCAGTGCAGGATCTTGTGAGCAAGATTTTGGGTAAAGAGCCTAACCAGAGCGTCAACCCTGACGAAGTCGTTGCCATTGGTGCGGCGATTCAAGGGGGTGTTCTCGCCGGTGAAGTTAAGGACATTCTGCTGCTAGACGTCACACCTCTGTCTTTGGGTGTGGAAACGTAGGGTGGCGGTAAGACCAAGCTGATCCCCAGGAACACCACTATTCCGACCAAGAAGCCTGAGGTGTTCTCCACCGCCGTGGATGGTCAAACTAATGTTGAAATCCATGTCCTGCAAGGTGAGCGGGAAATGGCTAACGACAACAAGGACCTGGGTGTGTTCCGTTTAGACGGAATTCCGCCTTCTCCCCGTGGCGTACCTCAAATTGAGGTGATCTTTGATATCGATGCCAACGGTATTTTGAACGTAACGGCTAAGGACAAGGGGACGGGTAAAGAGCAGTCCATTAGCATTACCGGTGCATCCACCCTGTCTGACGATGAAGTGGATCGCATGGTGCGGGATGCTGAGGCTAACTCCTCTGCGGATAAGGAACGTCGCGAGAAGATTGACGTTAAGAACCAGGCAGACTCGCTGGTCTATCAGGCTGATAAGCAGATGGGTGAGCTTGGCGACAAGATCTCCGATGAGGACAAGACCAAGGTTGAAGCTGAGATTGCTAGTTTGAAAGATGCGATCGCATCCGATGACGCTGACAAGATCAAAGCAGGCACTGAGTCCCTCCAGCAGGCACTATTCGCCCTCAGCAGCAACATGTACGGTGGCGCTGATGCTGCCGCGGCTGCCGCCGACCCGGGTGCGGCGGGTGATGGAGAGGCCCCCAGTGGCGGTGGTGATGACGATGTCATCGACGCTGAGTTCTCAGAAGAAGGCGACAAATAACGTTTAGACACCACGGCGGTTTACCTACTTGGGTATAGCCGCCGTGGCATAGCCGACAAACTTGCTCCGGCTAGCAAGGGGGTGGATGGGTTTACCATTCACCTTTTTTTGTTGTCTTTGAGATAACGAAGGTTTGATGGGCGTTCTACGCACCACCTTTTCTACGCACCACCATTAAGGTCTAGGCCCAGTTTTTTCTCACACTCCATGAGGCCGCTGACGTTGGCGGCTTTTCTCTTGTTTATTTGAGGTTTATTTGAGGCCGATCAGCGATACCAAGCTCTGACCAGTGAAATACTCAATGGCAATCAAAATTACAAAGCCTGCCATGGCGGCTCGTCCATTGAGCTGCTCTGCATATTGGTTAAACCCTTTTTTGGGGCGTTCAAGCTTGGGGCTAATGGAAGGCTTAATATCAGTCACGGTATTAGACGCTACGTTGTGTCTATCTATTCTCACTATCAAAGGGAGCGTTAGTCAATCAGCTGGCAGCAGCGCTACGCTTTTGGCCGATGGATGACTCTCTATATCGATGGGAGCGCTAAGCTATAGCCAGTGGTCAGTTCCAGCACCAGAGCTTGGGAATTAGACATTGATAATTGATATAAGAAACCGTTGACGGGGTGAGTGCCTGTGCAGATTGGCGTACCTAAAGAAATTAAAAACCTGGAGTTTCGCGTAGGTCTAAGCCCTAGCAGTGTCAGAGCACTGACGGAGCAAGGACATCGGGTCAGCGTGGAAACCGATGCTGGTGTCGGTGCCGGCTTTAGCAATGCGGACTATCAACAGGCCGGAGCTACCCTTGTCAGCGCTTCTGAGGCTTGGCGGCAGGCCATGGTGGTCAAGGTCAAAGAGCCATTACCCAAGGAATATGACTATTTACGCAAGGAACAGCTGCTCTTTACCTATTTACATTTGGCCGCCAGCCGAGGGCTCACTGAAGCCTTAATCCAGAGTGGCGCGACGGCCATTGCCTATGAAACGGTGGAGAAAAACCATCAGCGCCCTTTACTGACGCCCATGAGCATTATTGCTGGACGGCTGTCGGTGCAGTTTGGGGCAAGGTTTTTAGAAAAGCAGCAGGGGGGACGGGGTGTTTTGCTGGGTGGACTTCCAGGGGTGCGCCCAGGGCGGGTGGTGGTACTGGGGGGAGGCATTGTGGGGACTGAGGCGACCAAAATGGCCGTGGGTCTGGGGGCTCAGGTAACCCTGATTGATATCAATTTGGAGCGACTAAACCAACTAGAGGAACTGTTTGGCTCACGGGTGCAGCTGCTCTATAGCAATTCTGCCAACATTGAGATGGCGGTCAGTCAGGCAGACTTGCTAATTGGTGCCGTGCTGGTGCCGGGGCGACGGCCTCCGACGCTGGTGTCGCGATCGCAAGTCCAACAAATGCCCGACGGTGCAGTAATCGTGGATGTAGCCGTAGACCAGGGCGGCTGCATTGAAACCGTGCGACCCACCTCCCACAGTGAGCCAGTTTATGTAGACTCGGGTGTGCTGCACTACGGTGTACCCAATATGCCAGGGGCCGTACCCCGAACAGCGACGGAGGCATTGAACAACAGCACGCTGCCCTACGTGATTAAGCTGGCCAACATGGGGTTAGGGGCATTAGACACCGATGCAGCGTTAGCGGAAGGACTTAATGTGGTGAATCATCAGCTTGTACATCCGGCGGTGAAAGCCACGTTCCCTGACTTGGCCTAAGCTTGCAGGTTTAACATGGCTTGGCGGGTCTGCATTTGTAGCCAGCCCACCTGCTCCTGTTTAGCCAATCGGGCTACTGACTTTAAGGAGATGGCCCTACCGATTCTGACATCGGCAGAGCGATAGCGAACAAAGGACTGAATGTGAGCGCAGTCGTAATGCTGTTCTAAATGCTGGCGTACCGCAGGCGGAATGGTGATGGGTTCTAATTTTTCGACTTTGGGCACAATCACAGCTGGAATCACCGGTACCTGGGCCACATAGGCAAGGTGAGCAAAGCCCGATTGCAGCTGGGCCAATGGGGCATCGAAGTCGTTATTAAAAATGTAATCTTCACCCTCTGGGAAAATGCCAAGGAGTTTTCCCTGGCGTAATCGCTGGAGGGCTTTTTTAATGGATGACGGGGTGGGGGTGCCCTCGGTCTTAACGGGAACCATACCGGTGCATTTCAGCAGCTGACTGGTGACAGGAATAGCCGTCATGTAGTCGGCCACCATCCAGGCAATGTAGCGCGGTAGGGCCAAGGTCATGAGCAGACCGTCGGTGGCAGAACGGTGGTTGCAAACAAGAATAGCCGCCCCGTGCTGGGGTAGGTGGTTGATGCCGTGGGTTGCGATCGCAACTCCCCTCAGTAAAAAAGGGCGCAACAAACACCGCAGGCTGTGATAAGCCGCTATTTGAACATCCATACCATCATGATTGAGAATGAGAGTGAACCTGACGCTAGTATTGCTGATTTAGCCCCTAAACCGATGTACCCATAGGGCAACAAATCAAGATCTTTCAGAATCTTTCAGATGAAACCAGCTCGGAGATCAGCAATACCGACCTTATATAGCCTAAGCTATCGCTTCAGGGGTGCCACCCTCTACCCAAACCGCCATGACTCCCGACGAACTTGACAAGCTAGAGGACAATTTACGTGCCCCCGCTCTCAATGTGCGTATCACGGCCCTCAATACCCTGGCGGCTCAACCAGCTACAGTAGCTATCCCCATCCTGCAGCGATTATCCCAAGATAATTCCTTTTTGATTCGGCGTTTAGCCGCCATGGGATTTGGCAACCAGGCTCCCGATCAAAGCGCATTCGAGAATCTGCAAGCATTAATCACCACCGAAACCGATGCCAACGTTTTAGCAGAGATCGCCAACTCGATTTACGAATTTGGCGATCCGTCTATTCCCCTACTGGTCCAGATGTTTGAGGCCAATGACAACTGGCTCCTGCGGCAGACCATACTCTCGCTACTACAAGAGAGTAATCATCCTGATGTGTTACTAACAGTCGCGCTCAAGGCATTGGATGACCCCACCCAGACGGTTAAGGAAACAGCCATTTTGTCATTGCGACAGGTGCTAATGTCCCCCCTACAAACTGAGGCCCTAACTGCGTTAGCAACGCTGGCGGTTAGCCCTACCTGGCGCGATCGCTGGCGGGCTGCGACGGCCCTAACGGGGTGTGACCATCCCCAAGCAGTTGCCCTCTTATCTACGCTGCAAACAGACGAAAACCACTATGTGGTCGCCGCCGCTCTAGATGCCTCAATGGGCGGTGGATAGTCGAAAAAATAGCAGGGCAATGGGGAAATGACAGTTAGCGTCAAGCCTTTAGAAGACTGAGCGACCCCAGATTTTGTGGTACCAATCATCTACATACCGATGCCCCACAGCTAAACCATGCCTACACCACGCGAGATTTTAAGCGCTCTGTTACCCCACCTGAAAGTGGCAGCAGGCTATGCTGCCAAAATTCAGGCCAGTATTGGCATTCAACCAGACAAAATTGCGCCACAGAACAATTTTTTTGCCGAGGCCCTAACAGACGCGGATCTATCAATTCAAACCTTTATCGAAGTTACGCTACTGTCTCTGTTTCCAAATATTCGGTTTTATGGCGAAGAATTTGAGAAAACCTATAACACCAAATATTTTCGCTCCATTGAGCTAGGTCCCCAAGATGACTATCTAGTCACCCTTGACCCCATCGATGGCACCCGCTTTTATATGGATGGCCATCCCAACTATCAAATTATTCTCACCATCCTCAATGCCGATGGCTTTGAAGCGGTGATTGCCCTCAGCCCAGCGCTCGATCGGTTTTACTACAGCTTGCGGGGTCAGGGGACGTTTGCTGGCTCCCTAGCGGATGACCTCGATAGCTGTCAGCCACTCAAGATAGAGACACCCAAAAATCAGGTGATTTTGAGCTGGACCATGGATTATCTGGCAGAGACATTACGGGAAAATTTCAGCATCATTAGTGTCCAGCCCGACTACTCGCGCGAAGTGGCGATTCCCAACACCAACGGACTCCTCACAGGCGATCTAACCGGAGCAATTTTAGCCGCGGGCAAGTTTATCGACGGGGGTGCCCTAAGCTGGATGGCGAAAGAAATGGGCTACATAATTTCTGATCACCAGGGTAATCCGTTGCCCGCCTTAAGTGCCTGTAAGGACTATCAGTGGCCTGGCGTAGTGGTGGGCTCAACACCAGAGGTCCATGGGAAGCTATTGGCTGCCTTAGCAGCCAACGCCTAACCCTCTTTCCAAGCAAGGGATGTTTTGAGAGTGAGGGTTTTGAATTCGCGGTGTAAAAAAAAGGATAGCCATTGTTGGCTATCCTGACGTTATCGCGATTTAACCAGGGAAACTCTGCTATGCCTGGCTACCGCAATCGCCGAATGCATCCGGCGATTGCGGTAGCCAGGTTAGCTGCTGTAATTCAAGGCTTTTAGGGCTGTCAATTGCCCTAATTAACCTGGCAAATGTAATAGTTAGCCAGGTGTTGAGGTCCTTAAAATTACGTAACCCTATGGTTCCCTGTGAACCTATCCCACCTCGTGGTGAAATATGCGGAACCTGTGGACGCTTATTTTGCAAAACCTCCCTGCCCAGGGTTCTGATACTATCTCCTGACTGATAGCACCTAGGAGCGAAGGGCATCCACAAGGGAGTGCCCCGACAAAATCATCTATTTTTAATCAGGTTCAATGAATTCGGATTTGGTATACCTATCGAGTTTGAAAAATATTTTGCACCATTCGCTTATCTGAGCTGGCTGCCGCGCGATCTAGCTCATCCACCTCGCCAGAGCCAAGCCGCCACCCTAACGCACCAATATTTTGCTGGGCCTGTCCCAGGTTTTTGGCTCCAGGAATGGGGGTGGTCCCTTGGCAAATGCACCAGTTTAGCGATATTTGGGCCATGGTTTTATCTCGCTGTATGGCCACTTCCTTTAGACAGTCGAGTAAGGGCTGAATGCCAGGCAGTAACTGCCGAAATAAGATCCCCCGTAGCCCCTTGGGTTTGGGGGTATCTTGGCCATATTTACCCGTTAGTAACCCCAGACCCAGGGGGCTGTAGGCAATCATCTGGATACCCAGTTCGTCACACACCGCTTTCAGACCCAGCTCCGTTAGTGGGAATGTAGACAGCAATGAATACTGCACCTGCAAAGATGTGATGGGAACTCCCCGTTCTGCAAACCGTTGATGGACCCAGCGCAAACGCTTGGGGCCATAGTTGGATAGACCCACTCCTTTTACTAGACCCTGATCGTAGAGATCGGCTAGACCATCTAACAGGGGCCCTTCCTGCCAGGGAAAATAATTGGCGGTGGGCCAGTGCATTTGGGCAATGTCTAGACGCCCCATACGGACTTTTGACGCTTGCCCCGCCTGGGCCATCATGCCCCGTGTCAGTCGCCATGGATAGGCAGCAAGTCTGGCGGCTAGGCAAATCTTTTCTTTATTGGGTCCCTGATAGGCCTGGCTAAATTTCCCCAATAGTTTTTCGCGTTGGCCATTGAGCTTGCCGGTGCCATAGGAGTCACCGGTATCAAACAGGGTGACTCCGTTTTCCACGCAGTAGTTAAATACTTGCTGTAGCCCCGCATCCATACTCTCGTCATAGCCCCAAAGCAAGCGGTTACCCCAGGCCCAGGTGCCACAGCCCATCTCAGGCAAACTAATCGTCGGTTTATCAGCGTTGGCGATAGCGGTCATGGGGAAATCAGCAGGGGATAGCTAGATTTAACGTATCTGTTAGGCGTAAACCCTGTCAAGAGCGTATAGACAGCCACACCTGCCCTAATATATTGGGTAAGACTACATCTAAATCACCTCAATTGGTAGGGTTTAGGCTGTGAAATCTTTTGGGTTGCTGGGTCTCTGTGGAGCACTGTTGGCCATTGGGGCCAGTTTAGGGCGCCATCATATTTTTCCAGCCGCAGGGTCTAGTGAAGTGGGAGCTGGGGGTGCGATCGCAAAAACCCAGCAAATCATTGCCCAAGGACCCGAACAATCACACCAGGATATTCTCACAGCCCTAAAACAGGCCGACGTTATCTACCTGGGCGAAACCCATACCGATATGGCCGATCACATCGCCCAGCTCGAAATTATTACTGAAATGCACCAGAGCCTGGGCAACATTGCCATCGGTTTGGAAATGTTTCAGCGGCCGTTTCAGTCTGTTCTAGATCAATACATTGCAGGTGAAATCTCCGAAGCAGACCTCATTGAGCAAAGTGAGTATGAAACCCGCTGGGGGTTTGACTGG
>CALBPH010000082.1 GCA_937899365.1 uncultured Leptolyngbya sp. | reverse complement strand
AAGGGTAACTCGATCAAACAGGCCGAACAGCGAGCAGCTCACCAAGACTATCAGAAGCTAGCGCCAGAGCAGTCCGCGCCAGGCTAGTTGGGCTTGCCGTAGCCCGTGGCATTACATGGCAACTAGGAAAAACTAACATGGGTCAAATTCAACTGGCACTCATGGGTGTGGGCCGTTGGGGCACTCACCTGCTGCGAAACTTTTTGGCCCATCCCCAAATCCAGGTGCGGGCGGTGGTTGATCCGTTTGCTGAGCAGCTGACCGCCACCGCCAAAACGTTTGGCCTCGATGACTCGGTGCTGCTGCTGGAGCATTGGCAAGATGCCTTGGCGATTGAAGGGCTGGGGGCGGTTGCGATCGCAACTCCCGCCACTACTCACCAGGCCATTGTCACCGCTGCCCTTCAGCGTCAGCTCCATGTGCTGTGCGAAAAACCCCTCACCCTGACCGCTGATACATCCGCCGCCCTCTGCCGTCTGGCGCAGCAGCAAAATCGGCAGCTGTTTATTGACCACACCTACCTCTTTCATCCCGCCGTCACCCAGGCCAAAGCCAACCTGGGGCGTCTGGGCACCCCCCGCTATGGCTACGCCGCCCGCACCAATCTTGGCCCCGTGCGCCACGACGTAGATGCCCTCTGGGATCTCGCCATCCACGACATTGCCATTTTTAACCACTGGCTGGCTGCTGTCCCCGTGCGGGTCCAAGCCCAGGGGCTGAACTGGCTCCAGCGTCCCGGGCAGCCCCTGGCCGACGTAGTTTGGTGCCGTCTCCACTACCCCAGCGGATTTGAAGCCACAATTCATCTGTGCTGGGCCAATCCCCACAAGCAGCGGCAGCTATCTGTAGTTTGCGATCGCGGCAGCCTGGTCTTTGATGAAATGCAGTCCCACGCGCCCCTCTTTTTGCAAATGGGTCAGCTGGAACCCAAGACGTTTCAGCCCCAGGCCCTCAGCAAAGTGACCCTAGAGGTGCCCGATCAAGAACCCCTCGCCACCATGTGCGACCACTTTGTCCACAGTGTCCTGACCAATCAGCCCTCACCCCTATCGTCAGGCGCCGTCGGTACATCCCTGGTCAAAATTCTAGAGGCCCTCTCCCAATCCCTGGCCCAACAGGGCATTTGGATATCGCTGGGATAGAAATCAGAGATTCAGAAATCAGTGTCTTGGCTGGCCCTTTATCCCTCAGCCTGCTGCCCCACCAATACCTGCTCGGTTGGCCCAGCTGTGGTGTTGAGCTCCATCTCACCATGGTTAGCCAGCAGCGGTAAGCTTAGGGTCACCGCCGTCCCCTGATTCACCCCAGCACTGTAGAGGCTAATGCTGCCCCCCATCAGTTTCATAAAGTTTTTCGAAATCGCCAGCCCCAGCCCCGTTCCTTCATAGCTGCGGGTGTGGGTCCCATCCACCATGACAAAAGGATGGAAGAGTTTTTGCTGATCCTTCGGTTCAATTCCAATGCCCGTATCCTCAATGGTCACGCTTACTCGAGGGGCGGCCACCGTGTGGGAGTCATCGTCGTCTGCCCCCACCTCAGAGACCACGTCTATCTTGGCCGTAATGCTGCCACTGTGGGTAAACTTAATCGCGTTATAAACAATATTGAGCAACACCTGCTTCAATTTATCGCCATCTCCCTTTACCCAGATGGGCTCTGACTTAGGCGGACGGTGAAGCGTCAGTCCCTTTTGCTGAATCTGTAATGCCTGCATGTCCAGAACGTCCTGAACAATAACCCCCAAATCCAGGGTGTCTAAATCGAGACTGACGGTGCCCGATTCTATTTTGGCGATGTCCAGAATATCGTTGATGATCTTGAGCAAATGAATCGCTGCGTTGTCGGCCCGCTCTAGAAATTCCAGTTCCTCCTCGCGGTCATCACAGCAGTCATCGCGCACCAGACGGATACAGCCAATAATGGCATTGAGCGGTGTGCGCAGCTCATGGGAGGTATTGGCCAAAAATTCGTTCTTGAGCTGGTTGGCCATTTGGGCATTTTCCCAAGCCTGCCGCAGCTCCTGCGCTCCCCCCTCCAAACGTCGCAGCATCCGCTCTAGCACTTTACCCAAATAGTCCAACTCCCAAATACTGCGATTTGGCGGAGCTGCCTTGACCTCAGAGGACAGATCTTGGACCTGCTGGGTATAGCGAATCAATCGCTCCACCGGTAGCGAAAGGCTCCGGGCCACATAGAGTGCCAACAGTGCATTAGCCCCCAGTAACCCCAGCGTCAGGAGAAATAAAATCATTCGAATTTCACCCAATGCGTGGAGCGCCTGATTAAGCGGCGTTACCGCTAGGACGTTCCAAGTTTCCGTGAGTTCGCTAGAAACCGGCAGCTGCGCGCCGCTGTAGCCCGCCAGCCATTCATCCCCGTTCTCGAGCAAACTAAACAGGTGTAGGGTATCGGCGTTGCCTACCCGAATACTGCTGATAATGCTGACAAATCGGTCGGTTCCATGGAGATCGTCCACCGACAGACCGACCAGTTTAGGGTTTGGGTGGGTGACCACAATCCCGTTGGGGTCAATAATGACCGTCTTACCCACCAAAGAACGGGGATTGGTATCTTCGAGCTGGGTAAACCCAAGCTGGGCAGACAGGGTGTAGCGCAGTTGCCCTTCAGGGGTGTAAATAGGTGTGGCCACAATTAGATCAAGCAGGGAAGGGTGCATGCCCTGTCCGTTATCCGCTGATATGGCGTCTGCATTGGCCTGTCGGGGGCTATCCAAGTCCACCAAATAAAAGTCTGAGTTGCCCGTGGGCTCCTGCTGCCAGGGAAGCTGTAGTGGCGTCGGTAATAGGGGCGCATTGCACGTCGTCGAGATCACCGCCCCGGTTTCAGCCTCGGTCAGCTCTAGGCAGCCCACCGTGTGGGATGCAACGTTGGTGTAGCGGCTCAGGGTCACCGCCACATCATCCGCATCACCCGACTTGAGAGCCTGACTATCGGCCAGCAGCAGTAGTTCAGACTCTACGGCCCGCACGCTGTCTTCTAAACCGGTTGCCTTGTTGATGGCACTGCTGGTTAGGTTTTGCCGCGCCGTTTCGAGCAAGCTAGAGCGTGCCTTACGCAACGTAATCGCCTGACCAAGCAGCAACACTGGCGTACTCAGCAGCAGAATACGCAGTATTAATAATCGGCGAAATGAAAGAGGACGCTTAGCCATAAACCGCTAACAACTTAAAGAACCGTCACTGATTTCAACAGGAAGCACAGAGATAAGCCGTGGAAGCAAAATTGTAGATAACAACGAACGGACCTACTCCCCAAGGGGACTTACTCCTTAGTTTGCCGTAACCCAGACCACGCTGCGGACAGCTGGCCTATTTCGATGTTATGCCTACGGGTAAACTACTATCCACCAATGTCAGCTTTTACCATGGCCGTACCCACGACCATCGTGTTATTACTGATACCGGTATTAACACCCATTTAGTTTATCGACTGGTTTTACCTACCTACCGGCTACCTAGCGAAAAGTTGAAATAGCACTTACATAGATGAAGCCTTATCAAAGGTAGCTTAATCGCTTGTAAGCGAATATTCTGGGCTCCTCTGCCTTAGTCAAGAACATGCCAGCGTCAGCTTCACAGCCCAGATCCGCAATCCAAAATCGTCCCCATGTCACCGCTATTTTGGCCATGAGCGCTGACGGCAAAATTAGTGATACCCATCGCACTGCGGCCAGGTTTCCCTCGGCCACCGATCAGCGTCATCTAGAACAACGCCTAGCTGCCGCAGACGCCACCCTGTTTGGTGCAGGCACCCTACGGGCCTATGGCACCACCGCCCTGATTAAACAGCCCGCCCTTTTAGCCACCCGTCGAAAGCAATCGCCCCAACCTATTCATATTGTCTGCTCCCCCTCAGGGGATTTGGACCCGACTGCACAATTCTTTAGTCAGCCAGTGCCGCGCTGGTTATTGACCACACCAGCCGGTGCTGAACCATGGCTGGGGCAGTCGGGCTTTGATCGGGTTTGGGTAGCTCCCAAGGCCTCAACGGGGGACTACGATTGGATACAAATTTTGCATGAACTGCACACCCTGGATATTCACCAGTTACTGGTCATGGGGGGCGGACAGCTGGTTGAGCGACTGATGGCCGCTGACTTGATCGATGAACTCTGGCTCACCATCTGTCCGTTGGTCATCGGTGGCGCTGCAGCGCCCACCCCCTGCGACGGTGACGGTTTTTCCCTAGATAAGGCTCCCAAGTTTACCCTAAGCTCAAACCAAACCATTGGTGATGAAGTGTTTTTGAATTATCAACGGCAGCGATAACAGAGCGTTGCCATTGATAATTCACGGCAGTGGTAATCGCGTCTCGTCTGCACCCCATTCTTCAGACTAAACGCGCTACATTACCGTAGTGAACTAATACGCTCTGCCAAGCAATGGGTATAACCATCTCTCCGCCCCAGTCCCTGACCGACTACACGCTTCGCTGGGTCATCTGCATGGCAGACCTACCCCGAACTACCTGGGACCAGATGGCACAGCCCCTCAAGACGCCATTTCTGGAATGGTTTTGGCTGAATTCGATGGAAACATCTGGCAGTACGGTGGCTCAAGCGGGCTGGCTTCCTAATCATTTGACCGTCTGGTGCAAGGACACCCTGGTGGCAGCGGCTCCCTTGTACCTTAAGGGCCACAGTCGGGGTGAGTTTGTGTTTGACCATCAGTGGGCGGATTTGGCTGAGCAGTTGGGTATTGACTACTATCCCAAATTGCTGGGGATGTCGCCGTTTACCCCCGCCGAGGGCTACCGCTTTTTGATTGCGGTCGGAGAAGATGAGGCTATGTTGACCAAAGTCATGGTGGCGGCCAGCGATCAGTTTTGTCAGCAAAATCAGATTTCAGGCTGTCATTTTCTGTATGCTGATCCTGCCTGGCGCAGCACTATGGAGTCCTTGGGCTTTCAAAAATGGCTACACCACAGCTACATTTGGAAAAATGAGGGCTACGGTACCTTTGATGATTATTTGGCCCGCTTTAATGCTAACCAGCGGCGCAATATTAAGCGAGAGCGTAAATCTGTTACCAAGGCCGGCCTGCATTTTGAGGTACACACTGGGGACGGCCTATCGGATACGTTGTGTAATCTGGTGTACGACTTTTATAGCGATACCTGTGACAAGTTTGGCTGGTGGGGGAGCAAGTATCTGACGCGTCAATTTTTTCAGCAGCTGCACCCGGAGTTTTGCGATCGCACCGTTGTATTTGCCGCCTATGCTAACGACAGCAACGATCCCATCGGCATGTCATTTTGCCTGACCAAGGGTGAACGTCTGTACGGTCGCTATTGGGGCGCGGTCGAAGACTATAACCATCTCCACTTCAACGCCTGTTACTACGAACCCATCGATTGGGGCATTACCAACGGCATCCAGCTATTTGACCCCGGTGCCGGCGGTCGCCACAAAAAACGACGTGGCTTTCCCGCTGCCCCCAACTACAGCCTGCATCGGTTTTATCACCCCACCCTAACCCAGGTCCTCGACAACTATATTGAGCGCATCAACACCGCCGAACAGCAAGAAATTGACGCTATCAACGCAGATTTGCCCCTAAAGCCACTACCCACAGAAAAAAACGAAGAATAATGCAGCCTTCGGGCTCATTTTCAGAGACTATCGCTATTATTTATGCCCCTTAGCATTCACCCTTATTCAGCCCAGGTGAAATCAGAGAACCTGCACGGTAGAATATGGGACCCAACGGACCTGACTGGGTTCTAATTTCATTAAAACCGCTTCTCTACCATGACCATCAGTCAATACACACGCCCCGCCGCCGATACTCTCAAGACTCTTGACGACAAGCTCTCTAAACGGTTTATTGACCTCGACCCCGACGGTTATTTTTTAATCTACCTCGACACTGAGCAAGGTCTAATCTGCGCCAAACATTTCACCAATGTCATCAACGACAAGGGCGTAGCCTGCGACCCCAAAACCGGTAAGCCCCTGCTTGCTAAGAAAAACGCGCCACCTCGCCAAGAAACACGCCTATACCAGGGCCGCACGGCCAAAGAGCTATGCATCAAGCTATTTGAGGACAAAGAAAATGCCTGTCCCATCCGCTACCTAGACCACGCCGCCTATCTAGGGAGAGAATTTGTCCGTGCCGAAACCGCCCTAATTAACGGCACACCCTACGTGCAAGATTAAAGTTTGCCCCCCACCACTTCCCGCACTCGGTAAATGGGGCGTTTTTGCGACTCATGGTAGGTGCGCATCATCAGCTCAGCCAACAGTCCCACACTCAGTAGCTGAATTCCAGAAATAAACAAAACCACCGCTAACATCAACAAAGGCCGATTACCAATATCGGCCTGCAAGATGAGCTTTACAAACGCCAGATAGATACTTAGTCCTAGACCCGCCAGCACCGAAATTGCCCCAAATGGGCCAAACACATGCATGGGTCTCGTCAAAAATGTCTTCATAAAGTAAATGGTCAACAGGTCTAGCGCCACTCGAAAGGTGCGCCCTAGACCGTATTTGCTTTGACCAAACTGACGAGCATGGTGACGCACCGGCACCTCACTAATGCGAGCACCCTCGATGTAAGCCAAGGCTGGCAAAAAACGATGCAGCTCTCCATAGAGGTTCATATCTTTGACCACCTCAGCGCTGTAGGCCTTAAGCGAGCAGCCATAGTCATGGAGTCTTACTCCAGTTACTCGCGCAATGAGCCAATTAGCAATTTTTGATGGCAGTAGTCGAGTGACCGCATTGTCCTGACGGTTTCTGCGCCAGCCGCTCACCAGGTCATAGCCTTCATGCAGCTTGTGATAAACCGTAGCGATGTCCGCAGGCTCATTTTGTAAATCTCCATCCAGGGTAACAATCACCCGACCCCTGGCATAGTTAAAGCCTGCTGCCATTGCAGGTGTTTGTCCATAGTTGCGCCGTAGCAAAATTACCCGCAGGTCATGGCGTTCCTTGGCAATGGTTTTAAGTAGCTTCCCTGACCCATCAGTGGACCCATCATCCACACAGATCAGCTCATAGGACACCTCCATAGCCTGAACCGCCCCAGTAATTTTCTTAACCAGTAGTGGAATGCTCTCACACTCGTTATAAATGGGCACAACGACCGATAATTCACAGCGAGCAGTGACCTGGGACAGTTGGCTAGGGGTGATTACCATAGTGTGTTCTTAAAGAGACGAGCGGAGCATCAAGCCTTCAACATAACACTCACAATTATCCCTCAACGTTCTCCAGTTTATGGTTTCTACACAGCCAATCAGCCTACCCTTCCATATCTAGCTATTGGGTACAATGAATCTACTCACGTCTCATCTAACTTATGAGTACCTTGCTAGCGATTGAAAAAACGATTTCAAGCTTTCAAGAACTGAATAATCGCTTCGGGTTACAACGGTGTACAGACGAGTCGTTTTTTACAGAATGGCAAATACCAGTAGGCAATCTTAGTGATGAGAACAAAGCCTTCCTTGACCATCTTCAGCAGCGATATCGCAACTACTACGAAGCTGATTTATTAACAGAGGGCACCATTCTCCTTTCTATCGTGGCACCTTTACTAGAGCGATTGGGATTTCATGAACCGCCATGCTTTGTTCGTTCTGAAGTTCCAGTACGCATAGACGTAGCCGAACGTGATGAAATTTACCGAGGGCGTATTGATGTTTTGGTTGTTCGCAATCTGATGTGGATACTAACCGTTGAAGCAAAACGTTCTAAATTTGCTGTGGACATCGCGCTACCCCAATGTCTTGCCTACATGAGCGCCTCTGAAACCCAACCAGCTTTTGGCATGGTAACCAATGGCAGTGATTTTATGTTTTGTAAGCTAGAGAACTCAATCTACGATTTCTCAGAGCCATTCTCTCTGCTGTCACGTCATAATCGTCTCTATGAAGTGGCGACAATCTTATCAGCCTTGCAAAAAGATTTTACTCAGCTAACTTAGCCTGAGACTACCTATTTTCTCTTTTTGGTTTTGACATAAATACTTATGGGCACCCACGGCAGATAGCCTAGACCATCCTTCTTCATCCTGGATATTTATTAGCAACAGCTCCCCTCAAAAGGCAAGCCTAGTTCCATGCCATCGACCCGCGATTAAAACACCTGATTCCATTCATAAACTTCGTACGCAGTCCAAATGCCATTTAGCCAGTAAGGATCATTCTCCACTAGCTGACGCACAGTTGCCTCATCGTCAGCTTCGTAGGTGCCAAATACCTTGCTGTAATCGGTGGTTGGTCCCAGGGCTGTCAGTAAACCTTTGTCTTTCTGTTCCGTCAGCCCTGCCAAATGGTCTGCGCGATAGGGGGTGCGTTTTTCCAGAGCGTTTTCACAATAGCTGCCCCACATCACAAACTTAGCCATTCCCAATCCGCTCCTATCGCTTGTTC
>CALBPH010000081.1 GCA_937899365.1 uncultured Leptolyngbya sp. | reverse complement strand
TAGCCCCGACCACGGGCCCCACCATCCCCCCGGCGATGATAGAGCTTAACAGGGTAGTGGGCAGCGAATCTGCTCTGAGGTTGCGCCAGAGCAATAGCCGAAATGCTACGGCGTATCCCAAAAACTCAAACAAAAAGTGGGGATGAATTTTCCAAGCACCCAGCCCTATGTAAACGGGAAACTGCATTGTTGGCGTTGCCGTTAGCGTCCCACGGATTCTAGCGAGTGGGTTTGTGCGATCGCATCTCTATTCACAGAACTTATCCCAACGTTTGGCCATGTAATTCACGCTATTGAGACCTAGGCCGCGAAAATTATGCCCATGGGAGGTGAAAAATACCCTATTGGCCTCAGTGGACGGTTTTTTAGAATTTAACCGGGGTTCCAGGTTTTTGAAACAGAGGACATAGGAGCATCCACGGTAGCTGGGCCATTCGCAGATCGTTCTCATACTCCGCTAACCCAAGGGGCATCTCCTGATGGCCCTTGGCGGGGCTAGCTCGATAGGTGCCAAATAGATGGTCCCACCAGGGGATATTAAAGCCAAAATTGCTGTTGGTTTCTGCCACCAGGCTAGAGTGATGGATGCGATGCATGTCTGGGGTAACGACGCCTAGACGCAACACCGGCTCTAGGTTGGCTGGCAGACGCACATTGCCATGGTTAAACATGGAGGTAGCATTGAGGATAAGCTCAAACATCAAAACGGCAACAGCTGGAGCCCCCAACAGCACCACAATGGTGGCTTTGCCCACCATGGACAGTAGAATTTCAATCGGGTGAAAGCGTAACCCCGTGGTGACATCAAAATCGAGATCGGCGTGGTGAATCTTGTGAAACCGCCACAGGATGGGCAGGGTATGAAACAGAATGTGTTGCAGATAGGTGGCAAAATCTAAAAAGATAATAGACAGCACTATGGTTTGCCAGGGGGCGAGGGTAATTAGATAAAACAGCCCCCACTGCTGTGCTTGGGCAATGGTGGCCACCCCGACGGCAGCGAGGGGAAATATGGCGCGTAACATAGCTGTACCCACAACCAATAGGCCAACGTTGCTAAACCAGCGCATGACTTGAGGCGCTGCGGGCCGACGACAAGGGGCAAGCGTTTCCCATACCCTGATCAAGACGAGAATGCCAAAGAAAACACCGAACCGCATCATAGATTCATGCTTTACGAGGTCTAGCTCACTGCTGATCATTCCGGGCATTCTCCAACTCGATAAAGTATGGCTATGATTGTGAGTCAGTTAGCCGTTGTAACTTAAAGCTTTTAGGAATACCCATTGTCCTCACTAACCTGACAGACGCAATATCAAAAAATGTACGTATGATTACGGATAGTTCAAGCTGAACCCTAGACGATTCTGCGACAGACTTCCACTATGTTTTTGGGCCTATGGTTAAATTTTTGGGGTTTATGGATCGGCTCGCAAGGGCTGGTGGCAACGTTGATTGGGGATGGCAATCAACTATTTCTGAGCTTGGCTGTGGCTGGTTTGGCCATCAGTCTCGCGGCTGTTTCCTTGCAAAACTATCGCTTAAATCAGAAAGCTAAGCATCGTCAGCAGGCTGAAAACAGTTTGCGCACCAGTGAAGCCCACTATCGAGCTTTGCTGAATGCCCTCCCGGATCTAATTATGCGCATTAACCGGGCCGGCATTTATCTAGAATTTTTAGCATCGCCCGACTTTCTCATCTTGGGAGATGAACCGTCGACCTGGATTGGGAGCTATGTGGGTGAACGGCTTCCGTCGGAGTTAGCGAAAAAACGCTTAGGGGCTATCCAAACAGCGCTAGAAACCCAGTCTACTCAAATCTATGAGCAGGATCTCTCTATTGATGGTTCGGTGCAAGTTGAGCAGGTGCGCGTCATTCCCTACAGTGATGATGAAGTTCTAATGCTGGTTCAAGATATTAGCGATCGCAAACGGGCCGACGAGCGCTTGCGGGTGAGTGAGCAACGATTTCGCCGTGCGATCGCAACCGCCCCCCTACCCATCATGATCCATGCCGAAGACGGGGAGGTTCTCCACATCAACAGTACCTGGACCCACCTGACCGGCTATACCCAACAGGATATTCCCACCACCCAGGCCTGGGCACAGCTAGCCTATGGGGATAAAGCTCCCATGATGTTAGAAAATGTAATTACCAAAAAGTATGAGCTGGACGGTTGCCACAATGAAGGGGACGTAGAAATCACCACCCGTGACGGTCGTCAGCGGACCTGGGCATTTAGTTCCTCGGTACTCGAGCAGCTGCCAGACGGTCGTCGGGTGGCCATCTCCATGGCGGTTGATATCACCCAAAGCCACCAGGCGGAAATGGCCCTACGGGACAGCGAAGAGCGCTATCGCAGCATCTACCAACAGGCAGCGGTGGGCTTAGCCAACACCACACTAGATGGCACATTTATCGATGTAAACCCCCGCTTTTGTGAGCTGCTTGGCTACTCTCGCGAGGAGCTGATGGCCAAACCCATCTGGGCGATTACCCACCCCGACGATCGCGCTGAAACCAGGTCCATGGCCCAACGACTATTTGCCGACGAAATTGCCCACTTTTTCTATGAAAAACGCTACTTGCGAAAAGATGGTAGTTTTTTTTGGTCCAACACCGGGGTATCGGTTGTAAGGGATGTCCTGGGTAAGCCCAAACATACGTTGTCCGTTATCCGCGACATTAGCGATCGCATCAAGGTCCAAGAGCAGCTTAAGCACGACGCGTTCCACGATCAGCTCACCGGGTTACCCAACCGCAGTCTGCTTATGGAACGGCTAGAGCTGGCCCTCAAACGAACCAAGCGGCATCCAGAGACCCAGCTGGCGGTGCTTTTCCTAGATCTGGATAACTTTAAGGTGATCAATGATAGTCTGGGTCATCAAATTGGGGATGAGCTCCTATTAGCCATTTCCACCCAGCTTAAGCTGGTGATTCGAGAAACCGACCTAGCCGCTCGACTCGGCGGTGATGAATTTGTTGTCCTACTAGAGGATATTAGCGATCTGACGGAAGCCGTAATGGTGGCAGAACGCATTTTAGAGGTCCTACAGGCGCCCGTTACCATTGCCCAGCGAGAGTTATTTCCCAGCGCTAGCATCGGTATTGTCACCTCCACCCAGAAACATCATTATCGAGCCACCGATCTGTTACGGGATGCCGACGTGGCCATGTATTGGGCTAAGCACAGCGGGCGAGGCCAATATCAAGTCTTTGATCCCAGCATGCATTTGCAAGCAATCCAGCGATTGCAAATTGAGAACAGTCTGCGAAAGGCTCTCAAAAATGAAAATTTTTTGGTTTACTACCAGCCAATTGTCAATCTAAAAACTCAAGAAGTTGAAGCCTTTGAGGCGCTGATCCGATGGCAGCATCCCGAAGAGGGGGTATTAGGGCCAGACCGTTTTATTAGCATTGCTGAAGAAATTGGACTGATTTTGCCAATGGGTGAGTGGGTGCTGAGCACGGCCTGTCAACAGCTCATGAGTTGGCAACAGCAATTTCCTGAACGTCCTTTGACGGTTAGCATTAATCTCTCAGTTCAGCAATTGGAAAACTCTCTGCTATTAAAACTTGAAGAGCTTTTAAATCAATACAGCCTAAAGAGAAACACATTAATGCTAGAAATCACAGAGAGTATGCTGGTGCAAAATGTTGATGTCACCCGAGAGTTACTTAACCGGTTTAGGGATAAGGGTGTGGGTATTGTGATTGATGACTTTGGTACCGGGTACTCTTGTCTGCGCTATTTACATCAGCTGCCGATTAATGCGCTCAAGATTGATCGCGGTTTTATCAGCCCACCTGAGCCCGAGGTGCGTAGCGAAATCATTGCCGAATCAATTATTTCACTGTGCCAGTCCCTGGGTCTCAGGGCGATTGCTGAGGGGATTGAGACATTGGATCAGATGAACTGGTTAAAGCAAGTTGGCTGCGATACGGGGCAGGGATTTTATTTTGCCAAGCCGATGACGGCGGCAGAGGCGACTAAATTACTAGGAAAATCTTAGTTTGCCGCTCCTCGGGATGGCTTTATCTGAAAGAATCTGACAGATGCTGGCGGCTGGGAGCGGTGTCTCCCCTAAACCGGCAGCGGTGCCGGTTGCTTTTTACAACGCATATCGCTCAAATTCGTAGGCTGCCCAAGGAAATCTGTGCCATGGCGTGTCTACATAAAAATTTCGATCCAGTACTTGGCTGGATATGTTAAACCTGACTAAAACGTACTAGAGAACAATGAAGAGTAGACATGTGGTAACTGGGGCGCTGATGATGGCTATGGTAGGTGGTTTGGCCTATCCAGCCCATGGTCAGGTGGGGCAGCCCACTCAGCTGGCTGTGGAGATCAGCGGCCTCAATCAGCCCGAAGGGCAGGTCTGTCTAAATCTATTTAATAGTAGTTCTGGGTTTCCCAGCAATCGGGATGAGGCTTTACAGACGTTGTGTATTGCTACGGCTGAGGGTGCGCCGGTGTTGGCCACGTTTGAAAATTTAACCCCCGGCAGCTATGCCGTTTCAGCATTTCATGATGCTAACGGTGATAATGAATTTAATCGCAACTTTGTGGGGATGCCTGCGGAAGGGTTTGGATTTTCTAGAAATCCGGAAGCGCGTACGGGACCACCGGAATTTGGTGATGCTGTGGTATTGGTTGCAGGGGCGGAAACGAGGATTGAGATTGAGCTGAGTTATTTTTAGGGGTTGTTGGGAACTAAGTTTTTGATTTGGATGCGGTAGAGGGGAGTTTAGATTTCCACAGGCAGGAGAGGAAACTCCACCATGCAAATAGGGACTTATACCCAATCCGAATTCATTAAACTCGATTAAAAATAGACCATCCTGTAGGGGCAACCCCTGGTGGATGCCTTTCGATACCGGACCCTATCAGCCAGGATTTCGTATTAGATGTTTCAAGTGAGAGAAGCTTCCTGCTCATTATGCGCTCACTTTATGACAAACTTTTATACCAGACAGTACAGAGTAGCGCAGTCTTTTTATATCTGTCATGAGTGACGTTTACGACGTTTTTATTTCCTATGGTCGCGCTGATAGTAAGGAGTTTGTTGTTAAGCTATGTGAGCGGCTTAAGGCAGCGGGTTATCGTGTCTGGTGTGACTTTAATGATATTCCCCTAGCGGTTGATTTTCAAAATCAGATCGATAGTGGTATTAAAAAATCTCACAATTTTTTATTTGTTATTTCACCCCATTCTATCAATTCACCCTACTGCACTAAAGAGATTGAGATTGCGCTGCACCATCAGAAGCGAATTATTCCCCTGCTGCATGTAGAGGAGATTGATCGAGCGACCTGGCAGTCCCGTCATCCCCATGGTACCGATGCCCAGTGGCATGACTATCGGGAAAAGGGACTGCATTCTAGCTTTCCTAATATGAACGCCCAGATTAGTAAGATTAATTGGGTGTATATGCGAGCAGGTCAGGATGAGTTTGAGCAGTCTCTGTCAGGGTTGGAACAGATTTTCCATCGTCACCAGACCTACGTAGAGCGCCATACTCAGCTACTGAATGATGCGCTTGAATGGGAGCGTAAGCAAAAACAGACGGAGTTTTTGCTGCTGGGGGAAATGCGACAGCTGGCAGAACAATGGCTGAAGCAGCGATTTAAGGATGAACAGCCCCCTTGTCTGCCCACGGATCTACACTGTGAGTTCATCACAGAGAGTATTAAAAATGCCCACAGTAAGATGACTCAGGTGTTTTTGGCCTATGCCCAGGCTGATGCCGAGGTGATGGTCCATATTCGCCGCTCGCTCCGACGACAGGGTATTACGGTTTGGAGTAACCAGACGGATATCCCAACGGGGGAAGCGTTTAAGCGGGTAGTGAACCGGGGAATTGAGGAGGCCGATACCATGGTATACCTGTTGTCTCCCAACTCTCTACGGTCTCAGTACTGTCAGTATGAGTTGAGATACGCAGTGGCCCTAAAGAAACGGGTGGTTCCTATTCTGGTCCGGCCCCTGACACCTGAGGATAATGATACTGAGTTAAAGTCTCTCCAGTATATTGATCTAACTGATAATGTCCGCGCAGATGATTATTTGCTGGATGAAAACCAGCTGATCAAAACCCTAAACCATGACGCCGCCTACTATGCCCAACATAAGGATCTGTTGGTCAAAGCGCTGAAATGGAAACGACAGCAGCAAAACGCTAGCGTGCTACTGCGGGGATACGATCTACGCCAGGCGGAGGCGTGGCTTAAAACGGCTCAAGGGCGAGCGTCCCACCCGGCAACTGAGCACCACCGTGAGTTTATTCAGGCGAGCTTAGCCCATCCCCCTCCGGCTTCGATTGATGTCTTTATCTCCTATTCCAGTGCCGATGCAGATATTGCCCGCACCTTAAATAGTGCATTGCAAAGTCAGGGAAAAACCACCTGGTTTGATCAAGAGAGTATTGCTGCGGGCACTGCCAACTTTAAACAAGAGATTTATAAAGGTATTGAGATATCGGATAATGTCTTGTTTATTTTGTCACCTCGGTCGGTTAGTTCACCCTATTGCAAACAGGAGGTGGACCACGGGGCGCGCTTTAATAAGCGGTTTGTTACCATTTTGCATCAGCCGATAGATACGGCTGACCTGCATCCGGAGTTGGCTAAGGTGCAGTGGCTAGACTTTAGCCAACAGCGGGGTAATTTTTCTACCCATTTTAACCATCTAATCCGCATCCTAGATACGGATCGAGCCCATGTGCGCAGCCATACGAAATGGCTGCAGCGGGCGCTGGAATGGCAGCAAAAAGACCAGAGTAGCGATTTACTGCTGCGGGGGGCCGAAAGTGCGATCGCAACCCAGTGGCTCCAAGATAGCCAAAACCATCAGAAAACCCCTGTGGTGACTGAGGGGCAACAGGCCTTTATCACCGCCAGCCAAGCTACCCTTGAAGCAGAGACCCGTCGTGAAAAGCGACGCATGGTTGTTTTACAATCTCTACTTGCCGGTATCAGCGTTTTATTTCTAATTGCCACCGGTGCGATGACAGTTGTTTTTCAACAAAAAAGCAGGCTAGAACTCGATGAGCAGGCTGGAAAAGTGAGTCGCGCCTTGATTACTAAACCGGTGGAAGGACTTTTAGAGGCTCTAAAACTGGCGGGTAAAAGTCGAGCCAGGCTATGGGCACTGCCACCCTCCGTGCGTTCCACCCTGCGCAATGCCATTGGCATTACGGTGGAGAAAAACCGACTTGAAGGCCATACCGATGCGGTGTGGTCAGCGGTGTATAGCCCCGATGGTCAAACCATTGCCAGCGGAGGCTTTGACCAGACTATTCGGCTTTGGGACCAAAATGGCAACCCGATTGGACAGCCCTTTGAGGGCCACGAAGATGCGATTTGGTCAGTGGCCTTTAGCCCCGATGGCAAGACCATTGCCAGTGCTAGCTCTGACAGTACCGTGCGGCTATGGGATCTACAGGGTAATCAGCTGAGGCGTTTTGAAGGGCATAGGGGGCATGTAAAAACGGTGGCCTTTAGCCCCGATGGCACTATCCTGGCCAGCGGTGATCAAAGCGGTGTGATCAAACTATGGGACCGTCAAGGCAAGTCACGCACGTTGCAGTCAGAAGATAAAGAAGAAAGTACTGTGTGGTCCCTTGCCATTAGCCCTGATGGCACCCAGATTGTTAGCGGTCGAGACGATGGATTAATTCACCTTTGGACTGTCCAAGGTCAGCTGCTCAAAACCCTGCGGGGCCATACCGGTGCCATCGTTACGGTGGCCGTTAGCCCCGATGGACGGCTGATAGCTAGCGGTGGCAGCGATGAGATTATACGCCTGTGGGACCAACAGGGGAATTTGTTACAGGAGCTAGAAGGTCACACAGATAGTGTTATGTCCTTGACCTTTAGCCCCAATGGTCAGTGGCTGATCAGTGGCGGCAATGACAATACGGTGCGGGTATGGAGCCGTGATGGACAGCCGGTGGGTCCACCCTTAATTGGCCATGACTACTATGTGTATTCTGTTGCCGTTAGCCCCGATGGCGGTACCATTCTTAGCGGCAGTGAAGACAGTACCCTACGGCTCTGGGATCAGCAAGCTGTGCTTCAGCGTCAGTCTATCCGAGTCCACGACGGGGCGGTCAATGGGATGGCGGCTAATGGTGAGATGCTGGTAACGGGCAGTGACGACAACACTCTACGGCTCTGGAATGGCAACGGAGAGCCCATGGCGGCACCCTTTCAAGGGCATACTGACTCAGTTTTGTCGGTGGATATTAGTCAGGATGGACAAACCATTGTTAGCGGTGGTGCTGACACAACGGTTCGGCTGTGGGACCCTCAGGGGGTTGCGAGCGCAACCCTAGAGGCCCACCAAGAGCCCGTCAATGCTGTCGCCATCC
>CALBPH010000080.1 GCA_937899365.1 uncultured Leptolyngbya sp. | reverse complement strand
AGGCAGCCGGGAGATGGTAGCAGGGTTTAAAGTTTGCTCAATTACCGCCCGCATCATGGTCTGCTGTCGCTGCACCCGACCAATATCGCCATTGTCGTCGTAGCGAAATCGGAGAAACTGAAGTGCCTGATCGCCATCTAAGGTTTGGCGACCCGCTTTTAGGTTGATATATAGATGCTGGCTATCGTCCTGATATTTCATATCCTTAGGGACGTTAACCGTTACCCCACCCAGGGCATCAATTAACTTTTCCACCCCCTGCACATTGATGCGAACGTAGCGATCGATGGCAACGCCTCCCAACAAATCACTGAGGGACTCGGCTGTCATCGCGGGGCCACCGTCCAGATTCGCCTCATTAATTTTAGTCAAGGAACCATTGACCAGGGCTCGGGTATCCCGTGGCACCGACATCACCACCAGCTGCCCCGTCCGCGGATTAAACCGCAGCAGCAACATGGTGTCCGACAGACCTTCAAATGAGTTGACCAGGGCATGGTAGCCCAAGTCGTCGGCCCCCGGAACAGAGCCATCCACATCGGAGGTCAGCACCTTGACCCCTAGCACCAAAATATTGACCGGTCTAGTCAGACGAGGCAAGCGCAAACTGCTGTTTGAGAGAATAGGGTCCCCCTCGCTAAACACAGCCGCTTCCTCAGGTGAAAGCTGGCTTTGCAGTAACGGCTTACTGTTCATGGAAACAGCCAGCAACGCCCCCGTACCCGCCGAAATCGTGGCCACACTGGCCAGAGCTACCGTAATCCAGGCCCATTTAGGCACTCCCAGCCAACTTCGCCCCGGACGCGATTGGGTGGCGTTGGCTTTCTTCGGCTGCTTGGCTGACGGCTTGCTACGGTGTGGCATGGACACAGAATGACCTCGAACCTGGATATTGGCTAAAAACGTTGAGACGATGAAAAATTATGTAGACGTTAGTGTAGCGACTATTGGCCCTAAATAGCTGCTCACCCCATAAACTTGGTGCGACCGCTAAGGATAAAGCTTAGTGCGATTGCTAAGGATAAAGCCCATTACTACAGAACGGTAGCCCTCTGGTCAGAGGCAATGGGCAACTCCTAAAAGTCTGAGAATGATGGCGCAGCAGCAGAAATCCTCTAAACCCGCCGCATGGAGCTATTGACCCTAGAGCTGCCCAGGCTTATCAATTTTTAGCAGCATGGTAGCAATATTTTGAGGAAAAGACGGATCTTTTCAAAACGAAACATTAGTCTGGCAAGCGCCGACTCAAACGAGTGATGCCCGGTAGCTTAGTCGAGTGCCCCCTAGATACTCGCAGCATTAGCCAAAGATTTGTCATGAAGTAACCGCTGCCGACAAAGCTGCTGGCGACCCAAAACCGTAATGTGGCCATCTGAGAAAATTCGCTGTGGGCACCGGCACTGAGCAATACGGTTGCCAATAGCCACCCCATCCCCAGGACAATCGCTAGACGACTCACTTGTTTGAGCCGCAGGTCAGGTCGGTTAGGATCGGCGTACAAAGTCCACAGTGACGCAGGTATCCCCAAAACGGGAACAAGGTTGAGATATAACCGCAAACGCAATAAATAGTCGGGTGAAGATGGTTTCACAGGATAAAAGTCTGACATCACCCTTATCTATCTAATTCATCCGATATTGACGAATAACAGACAAAAAAGGACATTGAACAGCTGGAAAGATTAAGTGTTTTAGAGGAAGAATCCTACTCTTTTGGCCACTATTGTAATCTCGCCTTATAGCAGGCTGCTAAATGCATATTTAGTAGCTTACTGCGTACATAGCCGTTGCCACCAAAAGCTTGCACGGATCATATACGGCCTTAACTATGTGCGCCAAGCTATAAGATGCAACTTTTTGGCTGGAAGAATCACAATGAATGAAGCATTTCTCACAAACATAGCCAGTAACGCAACTAGCATTCTGATCTCCGTTGGTCTCCAGCTCATTGGAGCAATCCTTTTTTGGATCATTGGTCGTTGGCTGATTAAATTCGCCATGGGGCTGGTGACGCGGAGCCTCAAAAACACCACTATTGATCCAACGCTGATCATCTATCTCAAATCCACCCTTGGAGTGTTGCTAAATGTTATTTTAGTTGTCGCTATCCTAGGGTTTCTAGGCATTGAGACCACGTCATTCGCGGCGATTTTAGCAGCAGCTGGTTTAGCTATTGGGGCTGCTTGGAGTGGATTATTAGCTCATTTTGCTGCTGGGGCTTTCTTGGTTGTTCTTCGTCCCTTCAAGGTTGGCGACTTTATTACGGCTGCTGGTATAACCGGTACTGTTGAAGAGGTTGGTTTGTTTGTTACCAAAATCACCACCATGGACAATGTGATGACGATTGTGGGTAACAACACCATTTTCTCGGATACTATCCAAAACTTCACCACCAATCCCTATCGTCGTGTCGATCTAGTGGCACAGCTAGACAACACGGTAGAACCAAGCCAGGCTATATCTTTGCTTAAGGAACGACTAGCAGCCATTCCCAATGTGATGAGTGAGCCTGCTCCCGATGTGGAGATTTTAGAGTTCACTCCCATGGGCCCTGTATTGGCCGTACGTCCTTACTGCAATAACAACGATTACTGGCAGGTTTACTTTGATACCAACAAGGTCATTCGTGATGGCTTTGGTCAAGCTGGATTCCCAGCTCCTGCGCAGCACTTTACCGTGCATCAACAGGCGGCTTAAAAAACTGAACTTTTTTGTTTTGTACAAGCCCGTTGATTGCAAACAACATTAAAAATAACGAAAAGGGGCTGGCAGTAAATTCATACCAGCCCCTTTTACTTTTGTTAATTATTAATACGATTCCTCAGGATGTGTTGCATATTTTTCTAGCGCTGAGCGTCAAATGGATGCAGATGTTTAGTCTGGACTGATTTTTTTGAAAAGGTGTCCAACCCTATAGATGAATAGTGGATTTTAGTTATAGAATTAACATCCAAAAACTAATTCTTGGGTTTAGATGCTGGAGTTATATCGCAAGCACTTTGACGAGAGAGCAGCCTTAGGTATTCCTCCGCTACCACTGAATGCTGAGCAGACTGCCAGTCTATGTGAGCTGCTGAAAAAACCACCCGAGGGTGAAGCTGACTTTTTGATGGAGTTGCTTTGCGATCGCATCCCCCCCGGCGTTGATCAAGCCTCCTATGTAAAAGCATCCTTTCTAACCGCCCTTGCCAAAGGCGAAGTCACCAGCCCCTTAGTCCCTCCCCTCAAAGCGGTGCATCTCCTCGGCACTATGCTCGGCGGCTACAACGTACAATCCCTGGTAGATCTGCTCAGCTCCGATCAGCCAGACATCGCCCAAGCCGCCACCGACGCCCTGAAAAAAACGCTGCTGGTATACGACGCCTTTAATGACGTCCTCGAACTGGCCAAAAGTAAAAACAAAGGCAGCGACTATGCCCACCAGGTAGTAGACGCCTGGGCGGCCGCTGAATGGTTTACCAGCAAACCCGAAGTACCCGACAGCGTCACCATCACCGTCTTTAAGGTGCCGGGCGAAACGAATACCGACGATCTATCCCCAGCCCCCCACGCCACTAGCCGTCCAGACATTCCCCTACACGGTCTGGTAATGCTAGAGTCCAGCATGCCCAATGCGCTGGAAACCATTGCCGAACTGAAAACTAAAGGGCATCCGGTTGCCTATGTGGGCGACGTGGTCGGCACCGGCTCCTCCCGTAAATCCGCCATGAACTCCGTCATCTGGCATCTGGGCGAGGACATCCCCCACGTGCCTAATAAACGCACGGGTGGCTACATCTTAGGGGGCAAGATTGCCCCGATTTTCTTTAATACAGCCGAAGATTCGGGCGCACTGCCCAATGAGTGTGATGTCTCCCAGCTAAACACTGGCGCCGTCATCACTGTCCACATCAATAAGGGTGAAATTACTAAAGACGGTGCCGTCATTTCCACCTTTAGCCTCACCCCCGACACCCTACTGGATGAAGTTCGTGCCGGCGGTCGCATTCCCCTAATGATTGGTCGGGCGCTGACCGATAAAACTCGAGCGGCCCTGGGGTTAGACCCCAGTGATGTATTTGTGCGTCCTACCATCCCAACCGATACGGGCAAAGGATATACCCTCGCTCAAAAAATGGTGGGTAAAGCCTGTGGTCTGCCCGGTGTTCGTCCTGGTATGTCCTGTGAGCCCCTCATGACTACCGTCGGTTCCCAGGACACCACTGGCCCCATGACCCGCGACGAAATGAAGGAACTCGCCTGTCTCGGCTTTAGTGCCGGTCTGGTACTGCAAACCTTCTGCCATACAGCCGCCTATCCCAAACCAGTGGATGTGGAAACCCATGCCACTTTGCCGGACTTTTTCTCCTCGCGCGGTGGCGTCGCCCTACAGCCGGGTGACGGCATTATCCACTCCTGGCTTAACCGCATGCTAATGCCCGATACTGTCGGCACCGGCGGTGACTCCCATACCCGTTTTCCCTTGGGCATCTCTTTCCCAGCAGGCTCTGGTCTAGTTGCGTTTGCGGCCGCCATCGGGGCAATGCCGCTGGATATGCCCGAATCGGTGCTGGTGCGCTTTAAAGGAGAACTACAGCCCGGCATTACCCTGCGAGACATCGTTAATGCCATTCCCTATGTTGCCATTCAAAAAGGCCTCCTGACCGTTGAGAAGAAAAATAAGAAAAATGTCTTCTCTGGTCGCATCATTGAAATGGAAGGGTTACCCGATCTAAAGCTAGAGCAGGCGTTTGAGCTAACCGATGCTACAGCAGAGCGTTCTGCAGCGGGCTGTACCATTAAGCTGAGCGAAGAGACCGTAGCAGAATATCTCAGTTCCAACGTGGCCCTTATGAAAAACATGATCGCGCGGGGCTATGCCGATGCCCGCACCCTGGCGCGACGGATTGCGGCTATGGAAGACTGGTTAGCAAAGCCTAGCTTAATGTCGGCAGACGATGATGCTGAGTATGCTGACATCATTGAAATTGACCTGAACGACATTAAGGAACCCCTAGTAGCCGCCCCCAACGACCCCGATAACATCAAAACTCTCTCAGATGTGGTTGATGAAAAAGTTGATGAGGTGTTTATTGGTTCTTGTATGACCAACATTGGGCACTATCGCGCCTCAGCTAAAGTGCTCGAAGGAGCAGGTACAGTCAAGGGGCGTTTGTGGATTTGCCCACCCACCCGCATGGATGAGCAACAG
>CALBPH010000079.1 GCA_937899365.1 uncultured Leptolyngbya sp. | reverse complement strand
GCATGCAATGCCCCTACCGGCTGTCATGGTGTGTTATTTGGATGCAAACGCCTAAGTTTTCTCAATAGCGTTAAGTTGGGGTTACGGCGGGGACAATTATAAATATCCTGAACTGGTTTCTGCAGAAGGGTTAAGCGGTAAGACTGTTATTATAGAATAACTGCTTAATGAGTTCTAATGACTGCAGTGTCTATTATCAGTGGCCTAGCTAACTTAGCCAACCATGCCTAGTCGCTTCAAAAACAGCCTGAACTCGGGTGCGCACATCCAGCTTTTCAAGCATATTCTTAGCGTGAAACTTAACAGTTCTCTCACTAATATAAAGTTGTTCTGCAATATCTCGATCGCGGTGTCCCTGAGCCAATAACCGCATCACTTCCTGCTCTCGTTCGGAGAGCGGCGATTCTGTCTGGGTTTGCTTAGACTGAATAATCCGTTGCGGTAGCTGTAGCCTCACCTGAGCCACATCGGTCCCTGTTTGCGTTTGTAACTCCCCGCCTAGAGACTGTCCCGTCACCAGGATATCTTGAAAAGTTTCAGCCAGGGCAGCCTCACTCAGGGGCTGGGCCGGATCGGCCGCCAGCATCGCTTCTAAGATCACCGTATCGGTGTCATACACCAGACGACAGTACTGACAAGACAGGTTGACTAAGCGATGGGCCATCTGCAGCAGGAGCTGGGTCACTGGCAGCGCCAACGGTTGTTCTGTTCCCAACAGACTCAGGCGCTGCCCCCCAAGGAGAGCCGCCATTTGCTCCGATAGATGGGCGGTATCTGGGGTGTGTAACAGTGCCTGATGGTTGACGGCACTGGCTAGGGCTCCGGCTACCGACAGGCTCAGAATCTGCAACACTTCTAAAAATTCGGGAGCCATGGGGCGATGGCTAAAGATGGCCAGTACGCCGATGGCCTGCTCATCTGCCATTAAGGGTAATCCGGCAAAGCCTTGGATATTATTGGCCATGGCCCATGCCCGATCCTTAACCCAGTCTTCGTCGGGCAGACAGTTGCTCAAAAAAGGAATGCAGTGCTGGGCAATTTTGCCCACTTTGAAGGCCCCCATGGGGACCTGGGCAAAGTCACCGTCTAGACGGGTGTATAACCCCGATGAAGCCACTAACCGCAGGGTGCGACGGTCGGGTTCCACTAGCCAAATGCGGGTAAAGGCACAGCCAAATTGCTTGATTAGACCATTCGTGACGCAGGTTGCGATCGCATCTGGGTCCAACCACCCTGTAAATTCGCTCACCAGCTTGCCACACCGCTTGAGATCAAACAAAAGCCGTGAAACATCCAGATCGTGGGATGTGAGATTAGGCACAGTGAGCGCTACTTTACGGTATAAATGTGAATCTAGCGTAGGTTTGCGATCGCAAACGTATCTTTAACCACATAACGCCAACCAATTACAGAGTCTGGCTCAAAAAGATTAGCGCACTTAGCCAAAATAGCCCTTAATACCAGCCAAGATCGTTTCCATCGCCAAAGCCGCCAGCAATAAACCCAAAATCCGAGTGATCACATTCACCCCTGTTCGCCCCAACCCCTTCTGAATATACTCCGCCGATAGCAGCGCTATAAAGGTAATTAACAACACGCTCAACAACGCCAGAGACGTGAGCAGCTGATCCATCACCCCAAATTTCGTATTATCCGTCAACAGCACCACCGACATGATGCCCCCTGGTCCAGCAATCAAAGGAGTTGCCAGGGGAAACACCGCCAGGTCAATAGACGACGTCGGGTCCGTCGAGGCCGAATGCACGCTAGATTCCTGCAAGACCATCTGTAACCCCACAATCAGTAACAGAATGCCCCCCGCCGTTCGAAACGCTGGCAAACTGATCTCTAACGCCTCTAACAAAACCTGCCCCATCACCAGAAAAGCCAACAAAATTAGCGTAGAAATTCCCACCCCCAACGCTGCAATCCGTCTGCGACTGACCGTAGGCTCCTTTTGGGTGATAGCAATAAAGATTGGCACCAGACCAATCGGGTCAATGACAACAAACAACGTTACCGCATCCTGAAGAAAGTGTTGAAACATATTTTTTCTCGCCAACGATGCTGAAGCACAACAAACCATACAAGCATGGATATAGAATCCTAACTGTAGACAGAACTACAGGCAGTCTTGATTATGCCCTGCTATTGGGTAAAGAAAGGTTGAGTGCGTTACTAACGGGGGCAAACGTAGCTGGGTTTTTAGGGTTGTTATGGGCGGTACCCCCAGCTAGCGCTATTAAACAAATTGAGACTATGACGCATCACCCTGATACGACCATAGCCGTATCAGGGTGATGCTGAACAATGCATATGTCCTAGGGAGAGACTGTGCCCACGGTCTGTTTAGAACCCTTCAAGAACAATCTTACCCCGTGCCGATCCGCTTTCGATTTGGGCATGCGCTGCCCGCAACATTGCCGCATCAATTTTGCCCGCGGCTTCAGTGGCGGTAGAACAAATACGCCCCTCATCAACCAGCGCAGCTACTTCGTTCAACAGTTTGCATCGATATCAATAAGCGGCGAACACTGCGTTTGATGGCCGCTTAGCCCAATCGCTTACCTGACAACTTGACGACGCACCAAATCAATGGAAAATGAATACCGTTTATCGAGGACCGTGTCGTCAAAGAGCACATAGCTATAGCTATCGGCCTCAACTTGTGATCTCCTATTCTCCCAGACCAAGCGCGGAGTCATGCGTTCTCGTTTTAAGTACCGACCCCAACGTCAAAACTTTAATTTCACTACCCGCCTCAATCCTGGTTTCCCCCAACGGCACCCTGGCCAGACCATTGGTACGGCTAAGATTCACCAAATTACCAGAACTGTGACCGCCGCTGGCCAAGCTAAACCCATAGCCAGCTTCCCTCAACGATAACTGCCCCCACAAATAGGTCTCCCGTTTACCGCTGGCCCTCAGCTCGTTGTCAGTTGTCGCCCATACAAACGTAGGTGACCAGCCATCGCTCAGTCCCGAGAGCTTTCTGAGGGCCGGTTGCACAAACCGCCAAAAGCTCACCAGCGATGAAACCGGGTTACCCGGCAAACCAAAATAGAGCTGGTGCTGTCCCCCAGTACCAGCAAACGTAGCCACCGTTAGGGGCTTCCCCGGTTTGACTGCCACCGAGCGAATGTGGATGGTGGCCCCCAGCTCTGCCAAAATCTGATCCACATAGTCATAATCACCCACCGACACACCACCGGAGGAAATCACCATATCTGCCTGAGTCAGCGCATCGGCAATGGCCTGGCGCGTGGCTGCCCGTTGGTCTGGCACAATTCCCAGGGGCATCGGCACCGCACCGGTCTGGGTCACCAGCGCCGCCAATGCATAGCGATTAGAATCCACAATCTGACCGGGACCCAGGGGCTGTTTAACGTCCACCAGCTCATCCCCCGTGGATAAAATGGCCACCCGAGGCCGTCGATAGACTGGCACTGGCACACACTGCGCCGCCGCTAGTACCGCTATTTCCGTTGCCCCAATCCGGGTGCCAGACCTCAGCAGGTCTGCCCCTGCCCGATAAAAACTGCCCTGCTTACGCACAAATGCCTGAGCTGCAGGGGACTCTAACACCGTTACCCGCTCACCCTCACGCTGGGTATTTTCCTGAATCACGATGGTATCGGCCCCAGCGGGCAGCATCCCCCCCGTAAAAATACGGGCTGTTTCCCCCGGTTGAAGCGTGCACTGAGGTACCTGCCCCGCCGGAATTTCCTCCACAACAGTTAAGGGTGCCGGGACTGCGGTTACATCTGCATAGCGTACCGCATAGCCATCCATGGCCGAGTTGTCCCAGTGGGGAAAATCCAGCTGGCTACTAATAGTCTGACCCAGCACCCGGCCTTGACTTTTCTCTACAGACACTGTCTCTAGCGCATCAACGGGGGTGACCAGGTCTAAATTCATCGTTTCCGCTTCGTTTGCAGGCACCATAGGCTCAGTTAGGGTTAGATTCAAATCAGTATCAGCCACCCCTAACCATATCAAAGGCTCCAGTTACGATAGGAATGTGGGCATGGCCCACTCCTCCATGGCTCTTCAATTGGCTCTTCATTTTCCAACCATGACCACCCTTGCTGCTACCCTCAAAACCCGTCGCCGACAGCTAGCCAAGCACCTGGATACTCCAGTATTACTCTGGTCAGGGTGCTCCACCCCCCGCAATTTTCCAGCCAATACCCACCCGTTTCGGCCCAGCAGCCATTTTCTCTACTTTGCGGGACTGCCCTTAGAAAATGCCGTGGTTCATTTAGCCGATGGGCACCTCACCCTTTTTATGGATGAAGCGACACCCGCTCAGGCCCTATGGCATGGCCCCAGCCCAACGCGTACTGAACTGGCACATAAGGTCGGTGCTGGCAAAGCGTTACCCCTGGAAGACTTAAAACACTTTGTCGGTGATC
>CALBPH010000078.1 GCA_937899365.1 uncultured Leptolyngbya sp. | reverse complement strand
CGGTGCAATGATGCTGGTGGGCTAACTGCTGGATCAGGGTAACAACATCACGCCCTGAGTGGCTATCTAGCGCAGCTGTCGGTTCATCGGCCAAGACAATTTTAGGTTGAGAGACGAGGGCACGGGCGATGGCAACGCGCTGTTTCTGACCGCCAGACAGCTGGCCGGGATATTTATGACTATGGTCACCCAGGCCCACGGTTTGTAAAATATTGTTAGCTCGTCTGCGCCGCTCTGGCAGTGATATATTGTGTAGCTTTAAGGCCATGCCCACATTCTCGGCAGCGGTGAGACAATCTAGCAAATTGTGAGATTGAAAGATAAAACCAATTTGGTTACGTAGCCTCACTAGCCTGCGTTTGCGCACGCCTCGGAGTTCTTGATCAAAAATGCGTAGGCTGCCTTCCTGGACTGAGCGCAAGGCACCCATCAGGGTGAGGAGGGTGGTTTTGCCGCTACCCGATGGCCCCGTTAGCAACACAATTTCTCCTGGGTAAAGTTCCAGGCTGATGTCCGTAAGCACCGGGCGGCGGAGTGAGCCTTTGCCAAAGGTATGGCTGAGGTTGTTGATTGTTACCGTAGGTGTCATGGTGTTGTTTTGAGAACGGGGCTAAAAGACATCGGCAGGGTCGGCGGATTGAAGACGCCGCATTGCGATCGCACCTGACACATTACACATCACCAGGGTGAGCACAAACACCTGTAGTGCCACCGTACCCTGCATGATCAGCGGAATCCGGGTCAGGGTGGTCAACACCTGATAGAGCCCGAGGGAGGTGGCAAACCCCGGAATAAACCCCAGAATCGCTAATAAAAGCGCCTCTAGTAGCACCACCCGCAGTAGAGCACCGTCGCTATATCCCATGGCCTTGAGGGTGGCGTATTCTGGTAGGTGATCGCTGATATCGGTGTACAGCACCTGATACACGATCACAATACCGACAACAAAACCAACGACGCTACCAAAGCCAAAAATAATGCCAATGGGGTCATTTTGGGTAAACTGATGCTCCTTTTCAATCAGTTCATCCAGGGTTAAAACCGTGACCTTGTCGGTGGGGAGATGGGCTTTTAGCTGGGCTTGGACTGCGTTAATGTCGCTGTTGGGATCTACGGTTAAAACGCCTAGGGTGACATGGGTTAGAGCCGTTTCACCAAACCACTGGACATAGTTTAAGTCGCTCATGACGACAGTCCCTTTTTCGATCACGGTACTGCCCAGGCTAAATAACCCCACAACGTGGACCCGACGACCTGCCATCAGGGTTTGCACCTCGCCAGAGGAGGCTAACAAGTCTGGAATCTCCCCTAGAGAGGGCTGGGAGAGCCGATCAAACAGCACCGAATTAGCGGCACTCAAATGCCCTTGATAGCGATCGACCTCAGGGATATTCAGGACAGGTTGGGACGGATTAAACGCAATCACCCGCACCTGATTCCCAAAAATGTCTCCTTGGTTTTCATCATCCGGTAACTGGTTGAGCTGGCTGGGGTCTGTCCAGTTGGCCATATTGAGATACAGCGGTGCTGCCGTTGTCACCCCCTTGATCCCATGGGCCTGAATTAGATAGGCGCGGGTCAACGCCAGCGGTATTCTAAGGCTGGGGCTAAACGATGACATTAAAAAGAGATCGCCCTTGAGGTGCTCAAGTAGGGTAGTGGTACCATCGGCGATGAGGCTTTGCAGACCCATCATGGTGAACATGAGAATGTTGGCAAAGCTGACGCCAGTGATAGCGACGGCAAGGCGGACTTTTTGATGGGACAGCTGAGCCCAGGCCAGGGGTTTTTCGAGGGTGAGGAGAGAGCGGATTGGTTTGATTAGCATCACAACAAAACTAGTCAACTAAATTTTTGGCGTTGTTGATTTAGGGGATGAACCGATCTGTGGGATATGCCAGGTACCAATAGCTACCCGATCAATTCATCCCGAAGTTCAGCAACGCCCGATTTTTTATGCTTTAACGTCTATGGCTACCCGTACCTGCATACCGGTCAAGGCGGCTACTTGGGCACTGGCCTCATCGTCTAGGCGGACCTTGACCGTAACCACACGGGCGTTGACATCTTGCGTTGGGTTGGCCTGTTGGGATTCACCAAAGTTGGCCTTACCGATTTGGAGGCCAATTTGGTCCACGGTGCCGCTTAGCTCTGTGGCCACGCCGCCATATTCACTGGTAATCTGCACCGACTGCCCCAAGCTCACTTTGCGAATATCGGTCTCATATACCTCTGCCACCACCATCATTTGGTCCGTTTGGGCCAGTTCCACAATGCCTTGCTGGGTGTTGACCTGTTCCCCAACTTGGGTGTTGATTTTAAGGATCTGTCCGGCAACGGGAGAGCGGACGAGAACATCATCTAGATCGGCCTGTCGTTGAGACACTTGGATTTGGGCCTGGTCTAGTTGGGCGGTTGCGATCGCAATATCCTCTGGCTTTACCTGGGTGAGTTCTGCCAGTCGCGAGCGCTCTTCTGCTAGCTGAGCCCGCAGCGTGCGCCCAGTTTCCTCCTTCTCGGCCAGGGTCCCGGCTAAATCTGCCTGGGCTGTTACGTAGTCCCGCCGCGCAAAGTCTAGCTCCGATTGGCTGGTGGCACCCACGGTCGTCAGCTGCTGATAGCGTTCATAGTTTACCCGAGACTCTTGCAGGGTGGCCTGAGCTTTGTTAATCGCCGCCTGCCGCTGGGCTGTTTGGGCAGCTAGCTGGGCGTCTAACCGCGTAATGGTTGCCTGTTGAGCTTCGATCTCGGCGGGTTTAACATCGCCGGTTTGTTGCTGGGTGAGTTCAGCCTGTCGCTGTCGTACCAGGGCATGGGCAGCTTGCAAATCGGCCTGGCGTCGTTCCGCCCCCTGCAATACGGCAATCACCTGCTGGGCCTCCACCCAGTCTCCTTCGCTGACTCGAATTTCGTTAACCCGGCTATCCGCTGCATTTGACACCGACAGCCGAATCACTTCGCCCTTAGGTTCAATCCGCCCAAGCGCCACAACCGAATCAATTTCGACATCTACTGGGACAGCGTCATCCTCATCTGAATTTGATCCAAAGGATGGGACGCATCCAGTGGAGACTAGAGCTATTAGGAAAAATAATAGCCCCCATCGAAATGATCTGTTGCGCGCCATAATTTTGCTTGGCAATATAGTTATGAAGAGTTCTACAAAAGCAGTCAGCGCTTAACTTTTACTGGTTTTATCTTGTTCAACAGGTTTAGCCAGTCGACGTTTGATTATTTATGCTATCGATGGCCAACTTGAGGGTGGCAATTACCTTGGTCAAAACCTGTATCTGTTGTAACTGACCTTATTTGATGATGCCATGACAAAAGTCATTAAATAAAATGCCCCTTGGCTGTGGGAAGGCTTTGAACGTTTCGTTACGGTGTGAGCATGCTTGAATCAAGACACCCATAGGGGGAGAAGAAAATAATGACTAGAGAACATGCAAATATCACTCTTTTGAGCCGATTAGACAAGCATTTAGACAATAACGACATTGCTGGCGCGTCAGATCTTTTTGCGAAAGGTTTTGTTTGGCATTTCTTCAATCCTAAACTGCCCCATATTCAGGGTGACTATGTGGGGTTAGAGGGGCTACAGGCCTTTTTGGAGAAACTGGCCGTGGTGACCGGAGGCACGTTTCATGTTGAGACAATCACCAACATTCCCATTGGTGATGAGCTTGTCGGTACCCACGTTCAAGTTAGGATGAGTTGGGACGGTCAGCCAATCAAACTGGATGCGGTTGTTGTGTGGCGAATAGTGGATGGCTATCTGGCGGAGGCGTGGGATATTCCCGCTGTAAATACGATTCATACATCGCCGCGCCCGCCACTGCGCACAGCAGCTTAAACTCCCATAGTTCAGGTCATAGAAAATCCCTGAAAGCCCTAGATAGCCAAAAGATCATAGACAAGACAAACTGCTGAAGAAAAGCTTTTCTTCAGCAGTTTGTCTTGTCTACCAGACTCTAGCGTCGGTCATTACTAACAGATAGGTGTATCCCCTAGAGGCTCGTCAGGCAATAGTGTCATGATTGCATTTCCCTCCTAAACCTTCCGTAAAAACCAGTTCAGACTATCTATAATCGTCTTTTACAAAAGCTGAAGAGTCTCCAAACTACGCCGAGTCACCTCTGCCCTATTCTTTAAATCTGCCTGATCACGAATATCAATATTAGTGGCGAAAAAATATGTGTTTTCACTTTGTTCCATATAGCCCACATACCAGACTTCTTCCCCAGCCAGAGCCCAACCTGTCTTTGCCCGGATAGTGTAGTCTGGTGTACGCTCAACAATCATGATGTCTTTGACTGTAGCGATTGTATCCTCTGAAAATGGTAAATCGTTGCTCTGTAGACGTTGTAAAAACTGAATTTGTTCTTGGGGGGTAATGCGCAGATCTCCGTTTAGCC
>CALBPH010000077.1 GCA_937899365.1 uncultured Leptolyngbya sp. | reverse complement strand
AGCCCAGCCTGCCTGGCAAATTGGCTACCGGGGATCTCTCTCTGCCTTTGCCCTGGTGGTGCTGATTGACGATGTTCAAAAGGACAATAACCTATTTGTTCACGTGGGTCGGGTGGAGCGCGGCACCCTCACCGTTGGCGATAGTGTTAGTGCTCAGATTGATCGGGCCTGTCGCCGTCGGGCTCAGGCCAACCACAGTGCCACCCACCTGCTCCAGGCGGCCCTTAAGAAACTGGTGGATGACAGCATTTCCCAGGCGGGGTCGCTGGTGAGTTTCGACCGGTTGCGGTTTGACTTTAACTGTCCTAGGGCGCTGACCCCGGCGGAGGTGCAGCAGGTGGAAGCCCAGGTGAATACCTGGATTGCGGAAGCCCACGGGGCCGATGTGGAGGTGATGTCCATTGAGGCGGCTAAGGCTAAGGGTGCGATCGCAATGTTTGGCGAAAAATATGGCGATGAGGTCCGAGTCATCGACTTCCCCGGCGTATCCATGGAGCTGTGCGGCGGCACCCATGTGGGCAACACCGCCGAAATCGGCGTCTTTAAGATTATTACCGAGTCCGGCATTGCCGCAGGCGTCCGGCGAATTGAAGCCGTCGCCGGTCCGGCGGTACTGGAGTACCTGAACGTCCGCGACCAGATCGTCAAAGACCTCAGCGACCGATTTAAAGCCAAGCCCGAGGAACTGGTAGACCGCATCACCAACCTGCAAAGCGAACTCAAAACCACCCAGAAAAGTCTGGACGGTCTCAAGTCGGAGCTAGCGCTGCTCAAGTCCGACCAGCTGCTAGACCAGGCAGAAACCATCGGCGAGTTTCAAGTGATTGTCGCCAACATGGCAGAGGTGGACGCCGACTCTCTAAAAACAGCCGCTGAGCGTCTGCTACAAAAGCTAGGCGATGGTGCAGTGGTGCTAGGGTCGATTCCGGCTGAGGGTAAAGTGAGTCTGGTGGCCGCATTTAGCAAGCCCGTGATTGGCAAAGGTCTAAAAGCCGGGCAGTTTATTGGCGGCATCGCTAAGCTGACCGGCGGCGGCGGCGGCGGGCGGCCCAACTTTGCCCAGGCAGGTGGTCGCGATGCATCGAAGCTGCCAGAAGCGTTAGAGGCGGCGAAGACACAGCTCCAAGAAGCATTGGGGTAACGCCAAAATCTCTCCTAGGAGAGGTTTTCTGGAAAATCAATCTTTCAGTCTTGACCACTGTCCGGTGGGCTGCACCCATCCTCCAGCTATGCAATTACCCCCCGACGAAGAATCTCGCCTAACCATTAACATCGTGCCAATGATCGATGTGGTGTTTGCGGTGCTGGCGTTTTTTATCTTGTCTACCCTATACCTGACTCGAACTGAGGGACTACCCGTTAACCTACCGACAGCGACAACGGCAGTGAGTCAAGACGAGGCGACGCTAACACTGACGATTGTTGCCGATGGCAGCCTGTTTTTAGGAGACCGAGCGGTCACGCTAGAAGCCCTGGCTGACGAGGTTCAGGCCCTAATTGCCCCCGGACAGTCTGCGATGGTAACCGTGCGAGCAGATACAGCCACACCCCATGGTCAAGTGGTAGCAGCCATGGATCGGATTCGGAATTTAGACGGAGTACGGTTGGGCATTGCCACACAGCAGCCCTAGATTGTATTGCCCCATGTTTCCACCCCCCGGATGTAAAGTGAATTTAGATTTGGGATTACACCATTCCCCGCAGAGTTTCTAATTCTTTCTGAATAGTCTCTTCTAATGCCTTTAGTCGCTCCACCGTTTGCTCACGGTTAATTTCGTTCTGTTGTTTTTTCTCCACCAGGCTGCTCAACTCTAATCGCCGGGAACCAATATCCCCGCTGATTCGCTCAATCGCTCGCTCCTCGTAGGTACCAAAACACTCCTGCACTGCCTTATAAATGGGCTGCCACTGGTCCGCTGCGATCTGGGGTAAATGCTTGACAAACTCTTTTCGGGTCGCCTTAATGAACTCCTGTCGGACAAATTCTGCCTGGGCGGCTAAAATCCCCCCGGCTGCTGCAATGACACCGATAATGTTTAAGAACAAGCTGCTAAACAACAGCCCTAAAATCTGTAGTGCGATCACAATGCACACATAGCTCACCGCCATTTGTAACACTGATTGCCAGAAGTGGTTAAAGGGTTGGACCGCATCGTTTAAGGTATCAGGTAGCTCATCAAAGAGATCGCGGATGTTGTCAATCCAGGGGCGGGCCTCATCGGCAGTATCGTTACTGGGGGCATAAAACTTGCGACCCATTATTTTTTCATGGATGACTTCGACCACCTCGGCATAGGCCACCTGGTACTCGGTGGCGCTTTCGTTGAGTTCGTCAAAGGACTGACCGATTTTTTGCTTGGCAGTAAACTCCCAGGCGGCCAGGCGATCGTTAATGTAGCGCTCAAAGGCTCGCTTAAATTCTCTGTAGAAATCATCGCGGGCGTCTTCATCTAAAAAGTCAAGAAAATCAAGGTCGGGTTGGGAGGCGACAAAGTCAGCTTCAAAGGTTTCTTCTAGACTGAGGATGTAGGTTTTGAACGAGTCGGCGATGGCTTTGGCGGTGCGATCGCATCTTCCCCGAATCAGCTGGCGATAGTTGTCTCGAATCTTCTCCAACTTGCCAAACTCGCTTTCCACCGAGGCCACCCGCTGTTGCAGCTCGCTCAGGTCCTCGTCCAGCAATGGAATCCGCCGGGCCACCGTTTCTTGGACCGCACTGTAGGCCCGGTGGGCCAGCTTCGCCGCCCGCTTTAGCTCCACATGGCCTCGCTTTTGGGTCAAAAACGAGTTCAGGGCCGTTAAAAAGTTATCCACCCCGCTACCGGTCAAAGATTCTCCCCGGCGCCGCTGTCGCAGTGCCGTTAGAGCCGATACTTCAAACCAGGTGCCCCCGTCGGGAAGACTTTGGGTAAAGACCTGCCGCTGGCGCTGTTCAGCCTCAGCCAGGGCAGACCCATCGTCTGGATCAACCAGACTGGCACCAATCCGGTCCCAGCCGTTGATCACATAAAAGCAGTCCAGCTCTCGGCTTTGCACGTAGTTGCGCAAATAACGCCGCTCATCCAGGGTGATGGGCTGCACCGCATCCATCACAAACACAGCGGCCTGGGCTTCGTTTAGATAGCTCAGAACCTGCTGATTGCGGGCCTCGGTGTCATTCAGACCTGGGGTGTCGACTATTTCTAGACCCGATGCTAGCAGCGGGGTGGGGCATTCGATCACCACATGGCTAATGTCGGGAAAGGCATTAGTTTCTAGCTGACGAGCCTCATCGGGGGAGATGGTGTACTCAGAGCGAAATGTGTCAAAGTCGATGGCCTTGGGGGATTTACCGTCGTTGTAGTGCAGGGTTACCCGACGCTCAGGCCCATGGCGCAGCAGACTTAGCAGCGCCGTACAGGGGTTGACATCGCTGGGTAGCAGCGCCTCACCCACCAGGGCATTGATCAAGGTGCTCTTACCCCGCTTCATTTCCCCCAGCACCACAATGCGATAGGTGCCCTGCTGCAGCTGCTCCGCCGTGCTTTTAAGGGTGCGGATGTGGCGAGTTAATCCCAGTTGGCCAGACCGTTCGGTGGTTTCGGCTCGGTCCATTGCGATCGCAATCTGACTCAGTACCTTAGCCGCCTGTTTGCGGCTGTGGGTCAGTGCGTCCAGGGACGGAGTAGCCTGGGAACCGGCAGCTGTCTGGGATGTGGCCATAGAGAATAAGTGCGTTAGAAATATGCAAATAGCGGACAATGGTCCAGCTAACATCTACAGTCCAGTGTGCCTTAAATCCCCAGAATTGAGATCCGCGATCTCAGATGTGTAACAGATCCAATCAGAACGAGACAAAACCTGACCATGGCTAACGGGCTGGCGATTTCCTGAATACACAACAAAGTCAAGCACCAGCAGCGGCATCCCCAAGGGTATACCCAAATGTTCGCTCAGCTTATAGTTTGCCGGCACACTGCCTAAACTCACCTTGCCAGTGGTGAGGTGAATCCCATTTGCCTTTAGGGTGCTATAGGTAAAGCCCTGTTGCAGCGGTTCCGCTAGCGGTGCGCCAATGGTCTCAGGAAAATAGTCTATTTCTAGGGCAATGGGAATGTTGTCAGCATAGAGAATTTTTTCTTGACTATATATAGAGGTTCCCTGGGGAACAAGCAGCGTTTTTGCCACCTCAGCAGACGCCTGGACCCGCTGAAAATTTAATGAATGGATCCGCCCCTCATACCCCTGTTCTTGCAGCGCCAGGTCAAAGTGGGTCATGGGGTTCGAGATGGAAATGTGAATCTTGTGACGATCGCTGACAAAACTCCCCTTGCCCCGCTGGCTTCTGACCAAGCCTTGCTGAATCAGGTTGGAGATGGCCTTACGAATGGTGGTCCGGCTAACGCCAAAGATTTCCCCAAGGTCAAATTCGCTAGGTAAACGCGCCCCTGGCCCATAATGGCCCGATTCAATTTTGTCTTTTAACTGTTCTGAAATAACAAGGTGTAGGGGCTGATTGTCTGCACTTGGCTCACCTGGAACCATAAAAGATGAAGTCATTTCCAGAGATTACTCCAGCCATCCTACCGAAAAAGTCGTTGCGGATTTACTAAGATAAACCCGTCGGTTAGATATGGGGTCAGCCGCTTGCAGATGAGATTATCCCAATACGACAGCAGACCCTAGACGCTGAGCGGTTGAAATCGACCCACCTTAAATAGGCTGGTGTCGTGGGGAGTGCTGCCATTAATGGCAAGGACCGCCAGCATCTTCCCCATGAGGGTGGTGAACTTAAACCCATGGCCAGAAAAGCCCGCCCCTATAACCACATGGGGATAGTGGGGATGTTGATCCACAATAAAGTCTTTGTCGGGGGTGACGGTGTAGAGACAGCGGCGGGTGCTAAGTAAGGGGCCAGCGGCACCCGGAATATACTCACGGGCAAAGTTGCGAATGTGCTCGGTCCATAGGTCGCTGGGGGTATAGTCCACATCGCCGGGGGTATTCACCGTATCCCAGCCATAAAAGGTGGTGAGTTTAACCCCAAGGCTGGGGTCTTCATGGGGGATCCCATAGGGCATTTCGCCATAGATACCGTTCATGTGGGCAAAGAATACGGGGAAGGTGCCGGGGGTAAAGTCAGCCGGTGTTTCGGGTTGGTAGAACCCTAGCTGACAGGGCATGATTTTGAGCGGTAGGTCAATGCCTTGGTCCGCCAGGACGGCTTTGGCCCAGCTGCCAACGGTGAGAACGATGCGATCGCAACTAAACACGTCCCTATCTGTTTTCACCTCCACCCCATTAGCGCCAGGGGTTACCTTAACCACAGGGGTTTGATCCATCACCTGGGCCCCCCGCTTCTGGGCTAAGCGCACATGGGCCAGCACACACCGAGACGTCCGCAATAGACCAGATTCAGATTGAAACAACCCTTCCATACCCGCTTTGAGGGTGAACTGGGGATAGCGCCGTTGAATGTCAGCTTGGCTAAGATGCTCATAATCTAGCTGAGCCTCATCCATACTGGCCTTTAGCGCCTGAAAGGTATCTGTCTCTGGAAAGCCAAAGTCTAGACCACCCGTTTTGACATAAAGCTGTTCTTCCGCTTCGTCTTGCAGAGCAAACCATAGGGGATAGGCATCCCGCATCAGGTTGATATAAATCGGGTTGTCGTAGGTGTAGCGAATGACGCGGGAGTAGCCATAGGAGCTACCGTTGCGGTGGTTGAGTTCAAATTGTTCTAGCAGCAGAACGCGCTGACCTGACGTTGCGAGATAGTAAGCGGCGGCGCTACCAACACCGCCTGCTCCGATTACGATGGCATCAAAATGTTGAACCATGGGTTACATGTTTCCTGTTTCTGACTCTGTATGCCTATATGCCTAATACGCAGTTGCCTAATACGCAATGTCCTAGAGCGGGGAAAAGCGCAAAGTAGCCCACCCCGCTTGCACAACGCTTCCTAGAAGCTAATGTTCTTTATTGAACAACAGCCTCTTCGCCAACAACGCCTGGAGCCGCCTGTAACTCTTTACCCTCAATCATGGCTAGCTCCTGACTTAAGCCCCGATAGAGGCTATAACACATCACTAACAGCACCACCGCAAAGGGGAGTCCAGTGGCAATAGAGGCTGTTTGCAACGCCTGCAATCCCCCTCCCAACAACAAGGCGGCTGCCACCACACCTTCTGTAATGGCCCAAAACACCCGCTGGGGAACAGGAGAATCTAACTTACCACCGGAGGTAAGACTATCCACCACTAACGAGCCAGAGTCGGAGGACGTCACAAAGAAAACCACCACCAGCACAATCCCAACAAAGGACGTAATGCCGGTTAATGGCAGCTGTTGCAACATCACAAACAAAGCAGTTGCTACATTCTCACTGACGGCATCGCTAATGACGCCGGTCAGTCCGCCTAGCTCCATGGACATGGCGGTACCACCAAAGACCGACATCCAAAGAAACGTCAGTATTGTGGGCAATAACAGCACACCCAAGATAAACTCACGGACCGTACGCCCCTTAGAGACGCGGGCAATAAAGATACCAACAAACGGAGACCAGGAGATCCACCAGCCCCAGTAAAATACGGTCCAACTATTTTGCCAGGCCGTGCCTTCAAAGGTTTCTGTCCAAAAGCTCAGGGTGGGTAATGATGCCGCGTAGTAGCCAACAACTTGGACAAAAGAGCCCAAAATAAACAGAGTGGGCCCCACCAACAGCACAAAGGTCATAAAGACCGCGGCCAAGATCATGTTGAGCTCACTCAGACGCCGAACACCCGCGTCTAGGCCAGAGATAACTGACGCTGTGGCTAAACCAGTAATAATGGCAATCAGACCCACCTGCACCGGCGTACTTATCGGTAGACCCACAAGAAAGTTAAACCCAGCATTGACCTGCTGTACCCCAAACCCTAAGGACGTTGCTAAACCAAAGAGTGTGGATGCCACCGCCAAAATGTCGATCACGTTGCCTGCCCAGCCGTAGATACGGTCACCCAAAATCGGGTAAAACACTGAGCGAATGGTGAGGGGCAACCCCCAGTTGTAGGCAAAGAAACCCAGGGACAGTCCCACAATGGCGTAGATGCCCCAGGCGTGTAGCCCCCAGTGAAAGAAGGTAATACCCAACGCCTGCTGTGCCGCATCCTGCGACATGGGCTCAATGGCTCCGATTAGAGCGGGCGGGTCTTGGAAGTGATAAATGGGCTCGGCCACACTCCAAAACATCAGGCCAATGCCCATGCCAGCGCTAATTAACATAGCAATCCAGGCAAAGGTGGGAAATTCGGGCTTAGAGTTTTGTCCCCCCAGACGAATTTTCCCAAATTTACTAAAGGCTAGAATGATGGCCACCCCCAAGTAAATGCTGACGGACAGGATCAAAAACCAGCCCATCGCTTCAGCAATAAAGGTTTGGATCGCACCAAACGCATTCTCGGCTGGCTCTCGAAAGACGATGGTCACCAGCACAAATGACAAAATTAGACCAGCGGAGACGAGAAACACTTCTGGATGGAAGTCAAAGCCGTAGCCGGTAATGTTGCGATCTCCAGGGCGACGACGACTTCGAAATGCTGGAGGAGGAGATTCAAAGGGCTCCTGACCTGGGGCGACAGGATCTTGATGAGTCATAGGTAGAACTACTCCAATAGATAGGGAACGCTAAAACGTACGCCTAAATTTATGCTGCTTCACTGTAGTCGCTTTACCGCAACTACTCTATTTCGATATGTTAAATACCACTGACATTTGAGATGCCGCCGACCGCCATTTATACACTAAGCCTTTAGCCCTGATGGCAAATATCCCTGCACTAAAAATAGGCCATATCTATCTCTAAACAACAACTCACCGCTGCTGCTGTCGATGCAAATATATCAGCTAAAACACACTTCATCAGTTATAGATTTAACCTTAATTTAATCGCTAAATAAATAGATTTCTGTCATCACCTATACGGTTATCATGACAAGTTTTAAATGTCATAATCTACTGACAAAAGCTGATGCTTCAATGTCTGAAATCTTATCTATATCGTCTTTATAGATAGATTTTCTTTGAGATTACTTATCTGCAATAAGGATATATCAATTGTTTTATGCTGATCTAAACTATGCTTAATTTTATTATTTAAAGATACGTTTATTAGGTTTTATTTTGAGCTTTTATTTATTCTATCGAATTGATCTTTGAATAGAAATTTATTAAACGGTTAAATAGAAAACAATTTAAATGAATTTGGAATTATATTGTCTGTTTATATAACCTGTAATTACAAGTTAAGTACTTGTAACCTTAGGTTAAGTAAAGTAAGTGCGAATTTGACTGTAGATCGGCTTTTTTCTAAGGCTATGCACCCAGCAAATAGTGCATTTATCGCAAGCGTTCAGGTTCACGACTAGTGAGGCGGAGTATGAACCCATATCGTGCTATTTCCCAGCCTTTAGCTAGCGCTAATCCTCAGGATCTGGCGCTGTTGCCCGCGTTAGAAACCTATCAGCGGGGGTTACCAGCGGATGCTTACACCAAATTTGACTATTGGGAGCGAGAGCGTCAGACCGTATTTAGTCACTATTGGGTCTGTGTGGGGATAGCGTCGGATGTGCCTAATCCTGGGGATGTCTATCCAACCGAGGTGGCGGGTAGTCCCATTGTGGTGGTGCGCGATCGCAACCCCTCTCCCTCGTCAGCAACCTCTCCCCTCAGGGCGTTTCACAATATCTGTCGTCACCGGGGGTTACAGCTGGTAGACAGCCCCTGTAACGTCAGCGGCAATCTCCGATGTCCCTACCATTCCTGGACCTACCGCCTGGATGGGTCCCTAAAACATACGCCCCACTTTGGCGGATATTATCAAGACTCCCACAGCGGATTTGCTCGCGATCGCAACGGCCTCATCCACATTCGCTGTGAGCAATGGATAGACCTGGTTTTTGTCAACCTGTCCGGCGATGCACCACCGCTCTCAGACTATCTGCAACCGGTGAGCGAGCGGTGGTCGGTCTACGATCTCAATTTGCTACGGCGAGAGTCACGGGAGATCACCCTACAATGCAACGCCAACTGGAAGCTAGCAACAGAAAATTTTTCTGAAAGTTACCACCTCAGCTGGGTACATCCATCCCTCAACAGCTGCTCTCGCATGGAAGACCACTTTAATTTTGACGTAGGGGCTCCCCATGTGGGTCAGGGTAGTCTGGTCTATAAAAGCGGTGTCTTGGCAGGACGCTCCCTGCCAACCTTTCCCAACCTAGCCGCAATCAAAAAGCAGACCGTTGCCGAATACATTACTGTCTTTCCAAATCTGATGTTGGGCATCCATCCCGACTATTTTCTGGTGTTTCTCGCCAATCCCCTCAGCCCCGACAAAACAGCAGAGCGGATGGTCTTTTACTTTGTGGGAGATGACGCCATGACCTCCGAAAACAAGGCACTGCGCCACCTACCCATAGATCTATGGAACGTGACCAATGACGAAGACATTGCCATGATTGAGCGCATGCAGGTGGGGCGACAGTCCCCCGGCTTTGACGGCGGCTGTTTTTCTCCGGTACTAGAGCAAACCGTCTATCGCTTTCAGCAGGCCGTTGCCAAAGCCATTAGTCAATAAATAGCACTCGCCCCTGCCCTCTCTTTTTGGCGTTGCTGCTCCCCGGTATGAATTTATTGGGTAACCATCGGCACATTGCATCTCTCACAGCTCAGTTCATACCCTAAATCAGCAACGGCCTATTTTTTATCCTCCTCCTCCTTGATGGAGATCTTCTTCCCATGAAAACACACGCCTCTGTCGTTATCATCGGTGCAGGTATCGTTGGCTGTAGTACCGCCTACCATCTAGCACAGCTAGGTTGGAAAAATATTGTCGTGGTAGAACAAGGCCCCCTGTTTGCCACAGGCGGGTCCACCTCCCATGCCCCCGGTCTAGTATTTCAGACAAATCCGTCTAAAACCATGACCCAGCTGGCCAAATATACCGCCGAGCTATACAGCCAGCTGAGCACCGATGAGGGTCCTGCCTACTACGCCGTTGGCGGCATTGAAGTGGCCTACACCCAAGCTCGGAAGCAAGAGCTAAAGCGCAAGCTGGGCTGGGCCAAATCTTGGGGGCTAGAAGGGGCCTGTATGCTTAGCTCAAACGAGGTCAAAGCAAACGTCCCCCTGATAGATGAGACTAAAATTTTAGGCGGTTACTATGTGCCAACCGATGGTATTGCCAAGGCACTGCGGGCTGCTGAAGCCTTAGCCAAGGGAGCCGCAGACGCCGCCAGTTTTTATGGTGAAACCCTGGTCACAGATATCAAAACAGAAGACGATCGGGTACAGGCTGATGTCACCGACAACGGCACCATAAACACAGACAAGGTACTGCTCTGTGCCGGTATTTGGGGGCCGCGGGTGGGGCGCATGGTGGGAGAGATTATTCCCCTCACCCCTGTACAACATCAATATGTAAAAACCGGTCCCGTTGCCGAACTAGCGGGGACAACAGAAGAAATAATGCTCCCCATTGTCAGGCACCAGGACCATGCCATGTACTTCCGACAGCATGGCGACTGCTGGGGCATTGGTTCTTATCAGCATGAGCCAATGCTGGTGGACCCCGACAATATTTTGCCCTATGCAAATGCCCCGGTCATGCCCTCGGTCATGCCCTTTACAGAAGAGCATTTTGCCCCCGCATGGGACTCCACCAAAGAACTATTTCCAGCCCTAGCCAAGACAGAGCTGACCTACAAAATTAATGGAATGTTCTCCTTTACCCCCGACAGCGGTTCGGTAGTTGGAGAATCGTCTAAAACCAAGGGGTTTTGGCTAGCGGAAGCGGTGTGGGTGACCCACGGCGGTGGTGTCGGCAAAATGGTAGCAGAGTTAATGACCACCGGCTGCCCTAGTAATGATCTTCACGAAATGGACATTCACCGATTTCCAGACGTGTGTAAGAGTACAAACTTTGTGCTCAAAGCCGGAGCCCAGCAGTATGACGAG
>CALBPH010000076.1 GCA_937899365.1 uncultured Leptolyngbya sp. | reverse complement strand
ATGGACTACTGCGCTACATGACGCCAGAGTCTATCCTGACTGCATTGCCAACACCGCAGCTAAGTTTTAACTACCTGGGTCAAATTGACAAAGGGTTGGATGATTCTGGTGACTGGTCCTTAGCCCCTGAACCTGTAGGCGAGGTTCACGCACCAGATGGAAACAGCCCCCACCTAATTGATATTACGAGCCAGACAGTGGCAGGAAAATTAAAAATCAATTGGAGTTACAGCCGTGCCCACCATCACCCAGACACCATCGAACAGCTAGCCCAGAATTACATCCATGCCCTAAAAACACTCATCGACCACTGTTTGTCGACAGACACAGGAGGCTATACCCCATCTGATTTTCCCATGGTTGATTTATCCCAGACTGACCTCGACGATGTGATGCAGCAACTCAGCTCATAGGGACACAGTTAAGTCCTCAAACAATTTGTCCGCCCCCAGACTATTCAAACTAACTACGCCGTGAATACTAAACTGAGTCGCAACATTCAAACCATTTATCCAGCCACGCCCATGCAGCAGGGCATGCTGTTTCATAGTGCCTATGCGGCTGAATCGGGTATTTATGTTGAACAACTCCAGTTCACCCTAGAGGGGGCGGTTGATCTGGATACACTGCGACAGGCATGGCAGCAGCTGATTGATCAACATGACGTGCTGCGCACCTGTTTTATTTGGCAGCGGACTCAAACCCTACAAGTGGTCCTTAAACAGGTAGACCTGCCCTGGCACCATCACGATTGGCAGCATGTGCCAGAGCAACAGCAAAAATTACAGGAATGGCTACAGCACGATCAGCAAACGGGCTTTGATACGACAAAAGCTCCGCTGATGCGCTGTACCTTGATTACCCTGGGACACCATCGCCATCAGTTCGTCTGGACCTACCACCACGCCTTATTGGATGGCTGGAGTCTATCGATGTTGATGCAGGATCTATTGATCAACTACCAAACCAGCAACCAACAACGGGTTAAGCCTGGGGTTAACCGCCGCCCTTATCAAACCTATGTGGCCTGGTTACAACAGCAGGATCGAACAACGGTTGAAGCTTATTGGCAACAACAGCTAACGGGGTTTCTGACCCCAACACCGTTACCTCTGCAAGCCCGAGAGCATACACCATCTCTAACATCTGACCTACATGAGTGGAAAAATCTACTGAGGACAGATTTTACCCAGGAAATCCAAGCCTGGGTAAGGCAACAGCGGATAAGTTTAGCCACCCTTATTTATGGCGTTTGGGGTATCCTGCTCAGCCGCTACAGCGGCGAATCAGATGTGACCTTTGGGATCACGGTGTCAGGGCGTGACATCCCCCTAAACGGTGTTGAGGACATGGTGGGGCTGTTTATCAATACCCTACCGCTGAGGGTAACGTTATCCTCAGGCTCTTCCAGCGCAACCGTACTAAAACAGCTGCAGCAAGATCTCCAGGCATTACAAAGCTATAGCTATATGCCCCTGGTGGAAATTCAGCGTCTGAGTAAGCTGCCCCACGATCTGTTTAACACCCTAGTGGTAATTGAAAACTATCCCATTGACCAAACCCTGCAGGATTATCAGCAAACATTACCGCTGCAAAATGTCATTGCCAGTGAACGGACGAACTACCCGCTGACTCTAGTCATGATTCCTGGGCAACAGCTATCGTTAAATTTTGCCTACAACAGCGACCTGTTCACCATCGAGACCATTAAACGTCTGAGCCACCATTTTGAAGCACTTCTCCAGGCAATCGTAAATGACAGCTCGGCACCGATCGCAACGCTACCGATGGCAACCAATGCTGAACAACAGCTGTTGGCAACGTGGAATCAAACGACCCAAGACTACTCACAAGCATGCATTCATCAACTATTTGAACAGCAGGTTGACAAAGCACCAGATGCGATAGCGGTGATATCAGAAAACACCCAGCTCACCTATCAAGCACTCAACCAGCGCGCCAATCAGTTAGCCCATCATCTGCAAGGGCTGGGAGTGGGTCCTGACACCTTAGTGGGTATTTGTGTAGAGCGTTCCCCAGAAATGGTGGTGGGTCTGCTGGCGATTCTGAAAGCAGGCGGGGTCTATGTACCCATCGATCCCTATTATCCCGAAGCACGAATTGAATTTATGCTTGAGGATACCCAGGTTTCGGTACTGCTCACCCAGACACACCTGCTGGACAGTCTGCCAGACTTAAAAACCCAGGTAATCTGCTTAGATAAAGATTGGACCACCATTGCCCAGAATTCTTCTAAAAATCTCTCTGTAAAGGTGATGGCTGATCACCTCGCCTATGTGATTTTCACCTCTGGCTCTACTGGGCAGCCTAAGGGCGTTATGGTGCCCCACCGGGCCATCAGTAACCAGATGCAATGGATACAGCAAACGTTTCCCCTAGAGGAGACAGACAAGTTTCTTCAGAGAACAAACTTTAGTTTTGATGCATCTGTCTGGGAATTCTATGCTCCACTGTTGGCAGGGGCTCAGTTAGTTCTCGCTAGTCCCGGCAGGTTCCAAGCTGGAGATTTTTTAGTCAAAACCATCATCGAGCAGCAAATCACCCATATACAGCTTGTTCCTTCTTTATTAAGGCTATTGTTGGAACAACCAGACTTTGATCAGTGCCGGTCCCTTAAACAAGTGTTTTGCGGAGGGGAAGCGCTATCAGTTGACTTACCGCAGGCGTTTTTCGGCCAGCTTGATGCATCCTTACATAACCTGTACGGCCCCACGGAAGCTTGCATTAATTCCACCTATTGGACCTGCAATCCTGGTGAGACACCCAAAACTATTCCCATTGGGCGCCCCGTTGCCAATGCCCAGGCTTATATATTGGATGCAAATTTGCAATTGGTGCCCATGGGGGCGCCAGGAGAATTGCATATAGGTGGGGCTGGTATCGCCAAGGGCTATCTAAACCGGCCGGAGTTAACGGCGGAGAAGTTTATTGCTAATCCCTTGGGCGCAGGTCGTCTCTACAAAACCGGAGACTTAGCTTGTTATCAAGCCGATGGTGCCATTGAATATCTGGGTCGCATAGACCACCAGGTAAAAATTCGTGGGTTCCGCATTGAACTGGGGGAGATTGAAGCGGCCCTGATTCAGCATGAGCAGATCAAGGCAGGGGTGGTGCTAATGCGAGAAGATAAACCGGGGGATCAGCGGCTGGTAGCCTATGTGGTCGGCTGAAAGATTTC
>CALBPH010000075.1 GCA_937899365.1 uncultured Leptolyngbya sp. | reverse complement strand
GGGCATCTACCGCATTGAGGGCACCATTCCCCAGCCCGACACCGACTACTTTCGACCCTATGGACAATTTGCCCTGGTGCAGCTGTTTGTACCCCACGAGCCAGGGACAAAGGCCTTTCTGCCAGGGAGGACTGACCTAAAAGTAGATGCCCCCTGGTCTGGAGGGTTAGCCGCCTACCAAACATTGCTGCCGCCTAGCTGGCGTACGTATTTGCCCATTCAGCAAACCTACTGGGCGGGCAAGGCCGGGCGTAACTATTTCCGCATCCATGGCACGGGCGAAGCTTCAGACTTTTTTAGCAACAGCCGCCGCTACCCCGCCAGCGAAGGCTGGAATCCCACCATTGGCTGTTTGTCCGCTATTGAAATCTACGATGACGCAGGCCGACTGCAACGGGCGTATATGCCTAAAATTTTAGGGGCCCTGACAGTCATTGGCGGCGATGATTTTTCTGGATACCTGGTCGTTGTTGAGGTACCAGCAACTGGCATGCTTAACTTAAACGAATGCCTGGATAGTTTTTAAGGTTGAATTCTAAATCTTCCCTATCGCCCAGCGTTACGGTTAGGAGAAACCGATGACTTTTTAGGTGTCCTGTCCACATCCTCTGTTGCCCAATGTTCCGTCGTCTGTCGCTGCTACTTGCCCTAAGCTTTATGACGTTGCCTGCCGCCGCTCAACCCGATCCATCCCAGCCTACCTGGCAAAATCCGCCGGAGCCAATTGCGTCGATGCTAGATGCAGACCGACTGCCGGCTGTGTCGATTTCACCGGATAACCAGTGGCTGGTGGAGTTTGAACGACGGTCGCTGCCGCCGATTGCAGAGCTGGCGGAACCGTGGGTTGCGATCGCAGGTATCAAACTCAACCCAACTACCTGGGGACCTGCCCAAGAAGCTTCCTATAAGGGCATCACCGTCCGTCCCCTAGGAGCATTTGACTGCACCCCCATCCAGCTGCCAGCCGGTGCCCGCATCCGTAACCTGCGCTGGTCCTACGACAGTCGCTATCTGGCATTTACCCTGACCCTTGACGATGGCATTGAGCCCTTGGTCTTAGATTTAGCGCAGGCAAAAGCCAAACCCCTGGCAGGTCCTATCCTCAATGGTGTGTACAACAATCCTTGCCATTGGCTATCGGGAGACGCCGGTTTAATTTGCAAAGTCCGCCCCCAAGGCCTGGACGCACCACCCGTAGAGTCCACGGTACCAGCGGGGCCTGTGGTTGAAAGTAGCCAAGGGCGCGTAGCCGCCACCCGGACCTACACAAACCTGTTGCAAAGCCCCTACGATGAGGCCCTGTTTGAATATTATTTTTCGGCTCAGTTAGCCCACATTACCCTAGACGGAGAGATTACCCTGCTGGATGAACCGAGTCTGATTCGGAATGTAACCGTGTCTCCAGATGGTAACTGGCTGCTGCGGTCCACCGTCCACCGCCCTTTCTCCTACCAGGTTCCCCTAGGACGCTTTCCGGTTCGCTATGAGGTGCTCGACCGCCAGGGCAACGTTATTCACGAACTGGCAGATTTGCCCCTCGCCGATAACATTCCCCTCGCCTTTGACTCTGTCCGCCAGGGTAAACGCAGCATCGGCTGGCGGACCGATCAGCCCGCTACCCTCTACTGGCTAGAAGCGTTAGACGGTGGTGATGCCAGTGCAACGGTCGACTACCGTGATAGTTTGTACACCCTGGCCGCTCCCTTTGACGGTGAGCCCAACGAACTGTGGCGCTCCACCCTACGATTTCGTGGTGTCACCTGGAGTCACGATGAATTGGCCTTAGTAACAGAAGCTTGGTACGACAGCCGTCAGCTAAAAACATGGAGCATTAATCCGCAAAACCCTGATGCAGAGGATATTCTCCTCGATGAGCGAGACTTTCAAAATGCCTATGCGAATCCCGGCAGCCCGATCACACCGCCCGGTCCCTACGGTCGTTCAGTCCTCATGCTGAGTGACGATGGTAAAAGTCTCTACCTAAATGGGGGTGGGGCATCTCCGGAGGGCGTTTTCCCCTTTTTAGATCGCCTCGATCTGACCAGTCTAGAAACAGAGCGCCTGTGGCAGTCCGAGGGGGAAACCTTTAGTCGAGTTACCCGACTGCTAGATAACAATGCCGAGACACTAATTGTTCGTAGTGAGTCCCAAACCACCCCTGGTAACTACCGTCAGCTTACTCTTTCCAATGATGACGAAACTCTGCTAACAGATTTCTCCGACCCGCTGGCCTGGTATGCCGATGTGCAAAACGAGAGTGTGCGCTATCCCCGGGCCGATGGGGTGATGCTCACGGCTACCCTATATCTGCCACCGGGGTACAACGCTGCCACTGACGGTCCTCTACCTACCATTTTTTGGGTCTATCCAAGAGAGTTTAAAGATCGCGACGTAGCCAGCCAAAATACTCGTTCAGAATATACCTTTACTCGACCGGCACGGGGGTCAGTGTTGTTCTTGTTAACCCAAGGGTATGCCGTGCTGAGCGGTCCCACCATGCCCATTATCGGCGAGGGAGAAACCGAACCCAATGATACCTACATTGAACAATTGGTATCCAGTGCTGAAGCAGCGGTAAATTACTTAGGGGAACGGGGCGTCAGTGACGGCAGCCGTTTGGCCATTGGCGGTCATTCCTATGGCGCATTTACGGCGGCAAATCTGTTGGCCCATAGTGACCTGTTTCAAGCAGGCATTGCCCGCAGCGGTGCCTATAATCGCACATTAACGCCCTTTGGTTTTCAGGGAGAACAA
>CALBPH010000074.1 GCA_937899365.1 uncultured Leptolyngbya sp. | reverse complement strand
GTCAGGTCTGTCTTGTGATTTTAGTTTAGGGAGTATGGGTACCTTTTATTCCAGCACTGTTAGCATTAACAGGAACCGCTGGAGTTTTGTTAGCGTTTAAGCATGGGTACTTGCCGGTCAAGATGAATCCGTTATTGAGTCGTTTGAAACAGAAGACGTTATTAATAGATAGGAATTCAGAAATGCGATCGCAAAAACTTATAGCCTCCGCTAGTTTTACGTTAGCAATATTGTTTAATCAGATAGGCTCAATGCCCATAGCCTCAGCGATTCCCAATCCCACCGACAATGGCAATAAGCAAACGTCGCCGTTGCCAACAGTTCCCCCAACCCGTAGACCGCCTGCAGGAAATCGAACACCGGGTGGAGGTCTAGACGGTGAGCCGTCTATATGTCCTGCAAAGCCCCAGGAGCTGACGGCCATTACCCCCGTCGATGCCCACGGCAAAACCGTGGCAGAACATCCCACATTCTGGTTTTACATGCCCTACACCGCAGACGAAGTGGCCGGGGGCGAGTTCTTGATCTTAACGGAAGATGAAGAACAGTATGTCTATCAAACCTCGTTTAAACTGCCAGAACAACCTGGGCTAATCAGCATTACACTACCCGCTGAGGAGTCAGCTAGCCTACAGGAAGGAGAGTACTATCACTGGTATTTAAATCTCTACTGTGCCCCAGATTCGACCACTGAAACCGATTTGAATATTGATGGTTGGGTACAACGTGTTAACTCTACATCAGCTGGCAGAGAACCCAACGGTAACCCATCTGCTGGCATCTGGTACGACACAGTTGATTATCTTGCCAAGCAACTACAAACTTCCGTTAGCGACGGGAACAGCCTAGGTCAACTATGGACAGAGCTCTTGGAGTCCGTTGAGCTAGAGGAGTTTATAGAAAAGCCTGTCGTCGGTCCAGTAGTGCTGGCAGAAGACTGCTGATATCTCGTTATGAGGAGTGCTCAAAGTGCCCAACAGCACTTCTCATAACCAATTACCCACTAGGACATACGTTGCCCAGCGGTTAGGGGCTCGATACCCCTGATTTATCAAGGCTAACTGAGCATTGCGCAGAGCTTTGGCCCTCGTCATGCCATCTTTTTTTAGCTCTCGGTAGAACTGGATCATCAATTCAGTATTGGGGTCATCTTGCGCTTCCCACAGGGTAGATAGGGTGCTGCGTGCTCCCGCTCGCACGGTAATGCCTGCTAACCCAAGGACGGCTCGGTTATCACCGGCTGCTGTGGAACAAGAACTGAGCACCAAAAGGTCTATGGGTGTTGCCCCTTGGAGACTGCCAGCCTGAATCAGATTCCCTAATTCCTCACCTTTGAGCAGTTCTCCATAGGCCACAATAAAGGTTTCCTCTGGATCAGAGCTAAAGACACCATGGGTTTTTAGGTGAATGCCTGAGAAAGTCCCCGTACTTAACTGTTCCTTTAAGGTCTCTCCTTTAAAAGCTTGATTGGTTAGGGGAGGTTGAGGGCCAAATAACTCACTGACAACATCAAGTTCGGCGTCTAGCTTTTCAATGGGTTCGAAGGTAAGTCCTTCTATCTCTTGCGGGGTGCCCACTCCCCCGGTAAACACCTGTAGGTCTGGAGGTAACGATCTGGGGGTAAAAAGTTTTAGCTCGGGGGCAACTGCGATCGCATATTTTTCAATTAGGTATTGTTCCCCATCATGCAAGACAGACATGGGAATATTCCGCAGCGTGCCATCTAGCACAAACACAAGGGTATCAAGCTGATCGCGCCGCTGCAGCTCCTCTTCAAAAGGCAGGATCAGCCATTTATAGACGTCTTGGGCAACCAGCCGAACATCGGGCGTGCGGCTGGGGGAATCGCTCAGATAACTACGCAGCTGCGCTAATGTTTTATCTACTTCGGCACGAGGGATGTCAGTTTTAGCAAAGCGCTTACCCTCGGGCAGCTGCAAAATAACCGTCAAATGATTCTCAAGAATCATTGGGTAGAGAATTGCCGTATTAGAATTAGCCTCAAACTTGGTAATGGTGGTGGTTGGTGCTAAGTCACAGCGGAGGAAATTTTCTAATTCGCTTAGCTGTAGATTGTCAATTTGAGTGATGGCTTGGTCTAAATTCTCTTCAGTCGGTTCAACGTTGTCGTCATCAATCAGCAGCAATTCTGCCAGCTCTCGATAGACCGGCTCAACATTATCCCGAAAGGAAAATTGCACCTCTGAATCAATAAAGCGCAGATTACTCCGTACCCCTTGCAAGGTTTTCACAGCAGCACCATAGGCCGCAATTGCTTCGTCTCGTTTATGCTGCTTGTTTAATAGCCGCCCCTGTTGCCATTGCCACCGATAGCGCCCATCGGGATATGCATTAGTTGTGGTTAGCTGCAACGCTTTTTGAGTAAAGTCCTGGGCTGCTGACCATTTTTTAGTGACTTCATAAAGTTCACCCCGCTGACCTAGGGCATAGGACTTTGCGATCGCATCATCTAGCCCATCTGCCTGTTGGATCGCCTTAACTAAAATAGAATCAATCTCTTCCGCAGTAGGAATTGATTTTATAGTTTGCTTGGCCGCCATCTCATTAGCCTGAGGCTCGTCTAGCTGCATCAGATGGGTCACGCTATAAGCAAAATTCAGCTCAGTATAGATAGCCGAACGACTGGGGGACAGATTAAGTTTTGACAGCAGCGTTGGCCATAATTCTTCCGCTTCAGGCCATTGTTCAAGAGCAATTAAAAGACTTAGCTGGTTAAGATCGGCCTGCAGTTGAGTCATGGGAACAGAGGTGGAATTCGCCGCCCCTCGATAAGCCTCAAGGGCAGATTTTCTATGACTATCCGCCTCATCTGTTTTACCAATCGCGCTGGAGCTATCCCCCAGGGCGCGCTCAGTATTGCCTAGATCGATCAATACTTGGCTTCGCAAAGATTCGAGCTGGTAGGTATCAATAATCTCCAGGCTCTTTTGCAAATAGGTCTGTGACTCGGTAAGTTTTCCAAACTGTCGTTGAGCATTACCCAAATGCCATAGCCCCGTTGCCTTAAGGGGAGGATCTATGTGCTCGCTTTGTAGAAATTGATAAACCCCTTGCTTTAATACAGTTACTGACTGACGATGTAGCCCCAACACCTGCAGCGCTTTGGCTTGATTGATCAGGCTCAGTACAATGCCACGCCCATGACCTGCTTGATGATAAGCAGCCGTTGCATGACGCCAGGTCGATAAGGCAGACTCCGCATCTCCCTTAGTCCATTGCAAACGGCCTTGGGTATTCAAGGCTTTACCAACCGTTTCCCAATAATCTGAAGACTCTGGTAGATCTGCTAAATCTTTTAATAACAAAAGACTTTGTGCTATCGACTCGCCAGCTGGCTCCCATTGGCCTAAGTGTTGATAAGCCAGGGAGAGATTACTAAACAGCAGGGCCTTTTGCAACCCATCTGTAGAACCTGTTAACGCCCGATTCCAGGCATCTATAGCAGCTGAAAACTGTTCAGCTTGATAAAACTCTATACCATCTTGAAGAAACGAGCTGGCAGCTTGGCTAATTGTTGTTTGCTGTGGTCCTGTTTGATCAAAAGACTGTTGGTGAATCTCTTTAAACGCGGCTAGGGCCGGACCATTTATCGTTAGAACAAAGCTCAGACACCCTACTATCAGAAAGCGTAGGTAACGACGTCCTTGCCGGAGGGATAGATACTTCATATCAGGACGCCCCCGTGGATGTTCTCTGACAGAAACTCAACGACTCAGAACTCTCGGCCAGCAGCACTATGTCCCCCTGAAGATTGCGGCTCCATCCCTGGGCTTCAATCAGTGTTTCCGGTGTATTCTCAGAGGTACCAGCTAGCCGTTGGCTAGTGGATGGCTGTGCAAATGTTTGGCCAGCTGGATAGATATCTTCTTGAATCCCATCTCCGCTTAGGGGTTCGTAGGGATTGGGCGGTATCCCACGTCGTCCTGAATTGATAAATTCACCATTGTCGCCGCCGCTAGCCTGACACCCCTGGGCGATTTTAGGGTTAGCTGGGTCAGTTGGTAGGGTAGCCGTACCCTGGGTGGGGTCAATCTCAAGGGTTTCAATCACCACTTCGCCATCAATACCGGTGCCGGAACTGGCATCCAGGTCGTTGGTCATGTTGCCATCAATAGCAAGGGTCTCTGCAATATTAAAGAGAGTATTGGCTGGA
>CALBPH010000073.1 GCA_937899365.1 uncultured Leptolyngbya sp. | reverse complement strand
GTTCGGGTGTACGTTTTTCGGGTGGTGCAACCACCGTCGCCGGGCGTGAGTATTACAACACGGTGGCTAAACCTCTAGTGGAGCTACAGGCGGGAGAATCGTTTGTTTTCCCTCTAGCGTCACCGTCGCCGATTACCTCGTTGTTTGGCTGGCGCTGGCACCCCATCCATAATGACTATCGATTCCATGGTGGTACAGACCTGGGGGCTCCCCAGGGAACGCCGATTCTGGCGACCCAGTCGGGTCAGGTTTCGCTGGCTGACTATTTGGGTGGCTACGGTCTGACGGTGATTCTGCGTCACAATGACAACACCTTAGAAAGCCGCTATGCCCACATGTCCCACATTTTGGTAAAGCCCGGTGAATGGGTGGAACAGGGAGAGGCCATTGGTCTGGTGGGATCTACCGGTAATTCCACGGGCCCCCACCTTCATTTTGAGCTACATCAGCTGACTAGCCAGGGCTGGTCAGCCATTAGCCCTAACGAGGTGCTCCGCTATGCCCTAGCCAACCTCAACAATGGTATTGGCGGTGGTGTTAATCCTTTACAGGCACTCAACATTATGCCCAAGGCCCAGGCCGCTCAGGGTAAAGCGAGTTTGCCGGATGCGGTCAAGACTGAAACCTTGGTCACCGATGCGCCCCCCTTCCGTCCGGCCCAGCCCAATGCCCAGTAGGGACAACGACCCTGGGTTTACCTATCGCCGCATTATTCGTTTCCATGAAACTGATGCGGCTGGGGTGGTTTACTTTGCCAATATTCTCATCCTGTGTCACGAGGCCTACGAGGCTTCCCTGGCCGCGTCAGGTGTGGATATGCGCTCATTCTTTGGGGGCAGCGAGTCTTTAGCGGTGCCGGTGGTTCATGCGGCGGTTGATTTTCGGCGACCGGTGCACTGTGGCGATGAAGTTGCGATCGCACTTACCCTCCACCCTGTCGACACCACCACCTTTGAAATCAGCTACTGTCTGCGCAATACCGAGCAGAAAACCGTGGCCACGGCCCTCACCCGCCACGTTTGCATCGACAGCGCCAGCCGTCAGCGTCATCCGTTCAGCCCTGAGCTCAGTCAGTGGCTGCGGTCAGTAACGCCACCACCTGAGGACGATTGACCTTGCCCTGACGATTGCGGGGCAGTTGATGAACCGATTGCCAACGCTTGGGCCGCTTATAGGGACTGAGCATCGGCTCCAGGGCTGCCTTTAGCTGTGGTGGTGTCACCGGGTTAGACCTGGAGGCAGGGATGTAAAGTGCCGCCACCGCCTGTCCCCAAAGAGGATCGGGAAGCCCCACGCCACATACATCCTGCACCAGTCCTGTGGTTAACAGCGCGGCTTCCACCTCATTGGGGAATACATTTTCACCACCTGTAATAATCTTCTGGCTGTTGCGTCCGACCACATGTAAATGGCCACGCCCATCCAAATAGCCCAGGTCATCGGGGTAAAACCTGCTCGAGGATGGTTTTACAGTGGGCCAATAGCCCAGGCCCAGTGAGGGTGACCGTAGCGCTATGCGCCCAACGGTGCCCATGGGCTGAGTCTGGGGTGATTTTGTTTGAGCGGTTATCTGCGGGGCTGTTTGATCGTTTGTTTGATGGATAACTAGCTGCACATGGGGTAGGGGCAGACCGCTGCTGCGTATGCCTCGTTGAAAGTCCTCAGGCAGTAGCGTGGTGACTTGGGCAGCTGTTTCACTCATGCCATAGGTTTGTGCCAGGGGGAGCTGAGCCGCTTGTCATAGTAACCCAGGCCAGGCAGGTGCACCCCCCAGCAGAATGGCTCGGAACTGGGTCAACCATTTGCCCGTAGCCCCATCCTTGAGCAGCCGCTGCAGCTGTGTGGGGACTAGGGAAATAAACCAGGTAGAGTCCGGGGTGGCCAATCGCTGTCCAGTCTCCAACTGTTTAAAAGGCTGAACAATTAATCGCCCCCCGGACAGCCAGACCCGCATCGCCTGCATCAGACCGCTCACATGGTAAAGCGGTAAACCGCAGTAGCTGTTAACTGGCTGCTGACCTGGGTGGCAAAAATGGTCTAAAAACCCCCGTGCGGCGGCAATTAGCGTAGTCCACGTGTGAATCACGAATTTGATTTGTCCCGTTGTGCCCCCTGTGGCAATCAGAATCTGCCCGGGGGCTGGTGGGGCTTTAGGGGGGCAAAAAGCCACAGGTGGCTGCTTCCCCAAGACCACATCCGGGCACAGCTGCTCAGCAACCTGCTGCCATTCTCGCTGCTGCCAGCCAGGGTTGGCCAAAATAATGGCCGCATTGGCCAGCAACCCGGTCCAAAGATGGGCTAAAAACCGTGTTGGCTCAGCCTCATTGATCAGCACCACAGCGTCTGGGGGAATCGGTTGGGTGTGCCCACACCAAGGTTCATCCAAGCGCTGCCAGATATCTGATGGGGTGGGGGCTATCTCTCGTTTTTTATGGTTCGGTGGGTCTTGGGTGCCCATTATGCCAACCGCTGCCACAGCTGTTGCCAGTCGGTTTGACTGAGGCCATCGTTGGTAAACCACTGCTGGGTACCTAGCCCCAGGGCCCGGTGGGGAATGTCAGGGTAGGCCATGGCCAGGTCGATGGCCAGCCGAATCAGCGCCTGATGCCCCACGGCGGTTTCAAACACCGATGAAATGACCAGATCGATTGGATACTTGTGGTAAAAATGCCGCAGCCGCTGGGGAGACCCCAGGATTGATGCCTTGATGATGTAGATGCCGTCCCAGCCGCGATGAAAATGGGCCTTGAGCTGTTCTAAGCTGGCGATGGATTCATCTAGGGCGATGGGGGTGTGGTAGCGATAGCTCAGCCGCATGACCGTATCAAAGTCGTTGGGGGGCAGGGGCTGTTCTAAAAATTCGATTCGCTGGTCGTTGCGATCGCACCAGTCTAACCACTGTCTGGCGGCCAGTTCATTTAAGCCGCCATTGGCATCCAACCGTAGTTTTGCCCCAAATGGCAACTGCCCTAGCAGCTGGACCAGCAACTCCATTTCTTCGGCTACTTGCCCCACACCAAACATGCACTTAAAAATTCGGTGCCCCTGCTTCCAAGGTTGCTGCCAGTGCTCTAACGATTGCTGTCCCCTGGGCAGTAGCACCCCACATTGGGCATTGGGTAGATCAATCGGACGTAGCTTTCGTTCCAAACTAGAAAACACGGACTCTAAGCCAAACTGACAGGCCGGCAGCGTGGGCAAAAGTGAGGGCACGGCCTGATCAGATAGCTGTCCGGGCAGCTGCTCACAAAAGTTTAGGGCCTGCTCAAACGTTTCAGAGCCAAACCAGGGCAGCGGTGCCACCTCACCAAAGCCGCTACAGCCATCCTCATCGGTCAGCTTTAGAATCAGCCCCTCACGCACCTGCCAGTCCCCATGATGGGTACGTACCGGCTGTCGAAACCGACGGTGATAGGGACGAAACTCAAACCGATAGGACATGGTGAACGGCTCTGACGCTGGGCGATCTGACGGACGATCATGGACGATCTAAAAACACGGTCTAAAACGATCTAAGGGTAATCGGCAGCAGCAGCCCTAAGCATACGAGTATTCCACAACAAAACTGAAAACGGATCGCCACGAACTTAGCATTTTGTACTAACTCAGGCTGATCGTGATAAAGCTTTACATGACGACAAAGTTGCAACGCAAACGGAGCACTTGCCAGGACCAGCATCAAACTGACGGGAAAAAAACCCAGCAACAGTCCCCCCAGTAACATCACAAAAATGCTACCGCAGAGCCAGGGAAGCAGGTTGGCCCCCCCCAGAGTCCCCAGACGAACAATGGGAGAGCGTTTGCCCGCAGCGACATCATCACTGACTTGGTGAAAGTGGGAACAGAATAGCGCTAGTGTTGTTGCCATACCGATGATGGCCCCCAAACCCAAACAGCTGAGGGAAAACGTCTGGGCCTGGGCATAGTAGGCGGCTGCAACACCCAGGCCAAAACTAATAAAACATAGGGGTTCCCCCAGGCCCTGGTACCCCAGTCGAAAGGGCGGTCCCTGGTAAAGATAGCCCAGGGCGCAACAGAGCAAAATCAGCCCGAGCACGGTGAAATCCTGTTGGAGCAGGGTAATGGCCAGCACACCCATAACCCCCAAGGTCAAACTGATATTCCCAAGCCAAAAGATCAGGGGCTGATTTTTGGTCAAGTTGACGAGG
>CALBPH010000072.1 GCA_937899365.1 uncultured Leptolyngbya sp. | reverse complement strand
CGGGACGTCTGCGGCAGCAAACGCTTCGTATTGCTTCGCGGTGGGAGCTGGGGCTTTGTTTGGGGATGCTGGTGGCGATTAGTGCCATGGTGTTTGGAGCGCAGACGGATAGTGCGATCGCAAAGTACCCCCTAGAATACCTACCCTTCCCCTTTGTGGTCTGGGCCGCCCTCCGGTTAGGGCTACGCGGCACCACCCTCGCCAGTTTGCTTGTCTCGGTCATCGCCGTCACCGGGGCGGTCCATCGGGGCGGTCCCTTTATTACTTAAGCCGCCGGCAATCTAGGTGAGGCGATCTTGCTGCTCCAGGCCTATGCCGCCGTCATTAGTGTGACGGCCCTGGTTTTATCGGTGGTGGTAACAGAGCGACAGCAAAGCAGGGCCAAGTTAGCCCGCAGTGAAGCCAGCTTAGCCAATGCCCAACGCATTGCCCAGCTCGGGAACTGGGATTGGAGCCTTAATCTAACCCCCATCGACACTACTATCAATGGGAAAGCCCTCGCTAAAACCATCAACACCGCCATGACAAAAGCGGGGGATAACACCCGCTTGCCCGATAACAACTCCCTGGCCTGGTCTAACGAACTGTATACGCTGCTGGGGTATCCCATTGGTTCAGTGCCCCCGAGTCAGGCGCTGTTTTTAGAGCGCGTTCACCCCGACGATCAGCGCCGTGTGGGCTTGGCCTGGAATGTTGCCCGCACCCACCAAAAGCCCTACCGTCTAGACTATCGACTCACCCTGCCCGACGGGACTGAACGCACCGTTGATGAGCACGTTCATATCGAACCCGACCGCATTACCGGTACGGTCCAGGACATCACCGAACGCAAACTGGCGGAAGCCGCCCTGCGGGAGACAGAAGCGGTGCGCTCCACCATGTATCGCTACTTGAGCCAGGATCTGGCGGAACAGCTGCTAGATAGCAAAAATACCCAGCTTGGTGGAGCCAGACAGTTTGTATCTATTCTGTTTGCCGACATTCGCAGCTATACGGCCCTAACGGAACGGCTGGCCCCAGAAGAGGTGGTGGTGCTGCTCAATCGCTACTTTGAGACCATGGTGGATGTTATTTTTGCCCACCGAGGCACCCTAGACAAGTTTATTGGCGATGCCATCATGGCGGTGTTTGGCTCCCCCATTCCCCAGGCAGATCACGCGCGCCATGCGGTGGAAACAGCCCTGGGGATGCAACAGCAGCTGACCCACTTTAATCAGCAACAACAACGTCAGGGGCTTCCCACCTTGCAAATTGGAATTGGGATTAATTCTGACGATGTCATTACGGGCAATATTGGGTCTAGCAAGCGCATGGAATTTACGGCCATTGGTGATGGGGTGAATCTCACATCCCGCATTGAGAGCGCCACTAAGCTCTATGGCTGCTCCATTATCATCAGTGAGAATACCTATGCCCAGTGTAAAGACACTATCTGGGTCAGAGAGCTTGACTATGTCTGTGTGAAGGGTAAACGTCAGCCGGTGTTGTTGTATGAGGTATTGGGGTTGCGATCGCAACCCCTCAGTCCCGCTCAACACGAACAGGTTGCCCTCTACGAAAAAGGCCGCATCCATTATCAACAGCGTAAGTTTGATCTCGCCATTGACACCTTTAGTAGTCTCCTACGGGCAACCCCCGAAGACCCAGCCACCCGACTTTATCTAAACCGTTGCCAGCAGCTACAGCAGCATCCCCCCACCAGCGACTGGGACGGCTCCTGGCAGCTTCAAGAAAAATGACCGTTATGCCTCACCAAGCCATACCTGGTGAGGCATAACGGTCATTGGGTTGTGAACTATGTACAAAATTTATATTAAGACAGTTAGTTTAAACGATGACATTGTCACAATTTGGACTATCAAACCTTCAAGATGCATTACTTTGGAGAGGTAATGCATGTCGCTATTTTTTAGGCGTAACTATAGGCATAGTTAAAAGAAGTCAGGGGTTAGGTAATGTTTCCCTTATGGATTGTTTTAACGCTATCAACGGCACTCGGTCTCATACTGTTTATTGGCGATCGCCTGCTAAACCAGTCCCTGGCCCACGAAGGAATCTGCCCCGTATGTGGCGGTGAAGGTGGCCCCTGCGATACCTGCAATGGTTTTGGCATTATCATCGACGCTCAAACCACTGCTCAGTCACCACCTCGTCAGTCTACCAATAGCGACAAAGAAGCTGAAAAAATAGAGAATTAGAGAGTTACCGTTGCTGAGTTAGGCGATGCCCTGATCGGATGACGGTGCAGTCAATCAGAATTGCTCAGAAGCAATCCTCCTGAAGATCAGCAACGCCCCATATTTTTATCGAAGAGGCCTCGATTTAACAGAAGGCTTGCCGTTTCTCTTTTACAAAAGTTAGTGAAGCTGCCTTGAATGGTCCGTGGCCTCGTTCCGGAAGAAAATGGACGTAAAAAAATACTTTTGAAGGGTTGTATGCCAGATTTTAAATCTTCACTTGAAAAAATCAGATTTTTAGCAAAAATGCTCCAAAATTCTCCTAGATTCTAAGAATCTAAGTTAGGTGTTTGCACGTGAGAAGAGTTTTAACACCAAAGAATATTAATAATGAGGCGTTGCTGCTTCTCGATATGATTTTATCTGCCATATGCTGCCCCATAGCCTATATAGCCGATCGGTTCATCCTCTAAATCAGCAACGGCAATAATGACACTTTTGGGGTTGACACATGGGTGCAAAAATAATTGGGCTACTTTATCTCAGCTTGATAGAACGTTTATGCAACGTGAAGGAAGATATGTAATACTGAGCCTGTGTTTCACCTGTGGTTGAGTTCATCTACATACTGGCTATCTCTATTTTCTTTCTGTTTTGGGTCTCTGCCAACAATGCAACTGCTGATTGTTCCCAAAATGAGTTGAGTTAGAAAGATTTTTGAGTACGGCACTAAATAGGATTTTTGATTTTACGTATGCTATCTGTTCTGAACTGTTTAGGTGTAATGTCTAAATTTTTAGATGATCGTTTGCATCGTTACGCTTGCCCGTTGCGTAGTGAATACGCACATTTCTGAGAGATATTTTCATCCACTCCCTAAAAAATACAACGTTGTCTAGCAATGCCCCCTATCAGATATTGCTTGATACCTTTGATGGCCGTTAAATGTGGCTGGGAGTCAATCCATTCATACCTTAAATCAGTAACGGCAAGATTGGTTCTGCGTATGCCATATCGGTAGACAACAATAATTTTCTAGACCCATTAAGATACCTGCTTTGAGTTTTTGAGAACTCTTAAGCAAAAGTTTTTGGTGCGCTATTTTTCCTCCCATGGTCCTATGCCAAACGGTTAGAGCTGCTAACTCTCTGAGCTTTGCGCTGACGTGGTGACGGATCAATCAAGACTTTAGTTAGATTTCGCCCTATTCATTTTTTGGAAAGTTTTCATGGATACTCAAACGCCTGATGTGACCAACATGGATGTCTTAGCCGAGTCTTCCATTGACGGCAACGGCGATGGTCTAAAAGCTGAGTACTACAACAATAAAAACTTTACGAACCTAAAACTGAGTCGCATCGATACAAGTGTGGACTTCAGGTGGGGTAAAGGGTCTCCTGATGCCAAGATTGCTAACGATACGTTCTCAGCCCGTTGGACTGGGCAAGTTGAACCTCGGTATTCAGAAACCTATACCTTTGAGACCACATCAGATGACGGTGTGCGGCTTTGGGTGAACAATGAGCTAATCATCGATAAGTTTGTCAACCAAGGCGCTAAAGCTCATACAGGAACCATCACTCTAGAAGCGGGAAAACGGTATGACATTCGTTTAGATTACTACGAGAACAAAGGTAAAGCCGTCTCTGAACTGCGCTGGTCGAGCGATAGCCAAGCGCGGGAGATCATTCCCCAATCCCAACTCTACAGTGCGGCTGTTACGCCGCCCGAGCCACCGGTTGACCCTACGCCCGAGCCACCGGTTGACCCTACGCCTGAGCCACCTATGGATGGCAATGGCAATGGTCTAAAGGCTGAGTACTATAACAACATAGATTTTACGGATCTGACCCTAACCCGCACCGACGCTACTGTGGACTTTTATTGGGATGCTGGTTCTCCCGATGCCTCTATCGATGTAGACACATTCTCGGCCCGATGGACTGGGCAAGTTGAACCTCGGTATTCAGAAACCTATACCTTTGAGACCACAT